>NZ_JBYSZI010000006.1:0-153125 GCF_058787075.1 Cupriavidus sp. FW305-46 | reverse complement strand
GGCTTGGGGATATACCTAGCGCGGTCGCGCTCACGCACGCATGCCTTACAGGCGCTGCGATGCCTGCCGGGACCATTGCTTGGGAATTCACCCAGGGGCTTGGTCTCTCGGCACTTTGTGCAAGTCTTCAAGGGAGGTGGAGACGCCCAGGGCGGGCAAGGAAAGCAGGAGGGGATGGCGGGATGCCGTAAAGCTAAGGTCTGTTACTAACATGTACGTATTTAGTAGTTCCCCCCACTCACGGGCAGCGGCATGCCTCAGGACGGTATAAGGCAAGTCAGAGTGAGTCGTGCAGAACAAGGCGCGGCATAGCGAGGGTCGCTAGCCGAGGGAGTGGGTAACTCCCCCATCGGTCCCCATCAGCGGGCTTAAAGACTTTCTCTAGGACGTCTTAGGGACAGCCCATGACTCCCTTCCCTATCTCATAGAGCGGCCCAGCGGTACTACCATGTACGTATTTACTCGGCATAGCTTGGTGGGTCCGTCGCCGGCCCCGGCCGAGTTGGCGAGCGCAAAGTCTTCCTCGTCTGCGCGGCGATTAACCCTTAAGGATTCGGCACAGGAGCCGGGGAGGGCTGCTCGGCGTCCGGGTCCAGCCCGTGCGCCTGGGCGGCCAGCTTCGTCACCTTGCGTTGGAGGACCTGCATCGCGGCTAGGATCAGTTCATCCTCGGACTGCGCGTGTTCCTCACCACGGATGTAGCCGCCGTCTTTGCGGATCGCCGGCAGGACCACGGAGGTAACCCACTTGCGAAAGGACTGGGCCTCAGGCTTGCGGGACTTCATCACGAGGGCGTACAGACCGGACTCGCTAACCACTACGGGCGGGCGGCCCCGGAAACCACTATTCGGTAGGGGTTTAAATTCGTCCGATTCCAGAATGGTGCGGATGTTGTCGGTACGCGTCCCCAATGCGTCACACACGTCCTTGGCAAAGAACCAAGGGTTCTCGGCGTCGCCCGTGACGCGTAGGGACATGCCGGGCGCACGACCCACGCGGCGGGGCGCGGAGTAAATCAGTACATGGCAGTACCGCTGGGCCGCTCTATGAGATAGAGGGGAAGCTCAGAGACTGTCTCTAGGACGCTATGAGCCGTTCCCTGGTAGAGGGGTGGGAACCCCATCCCCTGTGCCCTTAGGCCGCTGTAGGACTCTTGCGGGCCGCCATGATGGCTTCAGAGCCCCATGACGGTCGCATGCGCGTCTCAATGATCCATGTCGCGCTTTGCGGCTTCGCGCTTACGGTCCTGCTCTTCCCAACGTCTGCGGTCGTCAGCTTTGTCCCGCGTATAGGCCATGTATCCGGCGCCAGCGAAGAAGGCGGCAACAACGAGTGCGAATGTCATGGAGGTGTCTCCGGGCTTGTGGCGGCTCACGCCTGCGCCTTTAGCGCCGACTCGACCATGATGTCGCACAGGACGTCTTCGAGAAATGACAGGACGTGCGGTGCGGTGGGGTGGCCCGAGGATTCGGCAGCCGCTTGCAAGACCCACGCCTTACCGACAGGGCGCAGGGTCCGACTATGGACAGTCATACGGTGATCGCGCCGCAGAACCCTCACAGCGCCACCAGCGGCCCGATTGAGGCACGTAATGATATGGGGCGGGACGGTAACGGCTGATTGCGTAGCGAGCATCTTCAATCTCCAAGGAATGGGGCCGCTGCGTTCAAGTGCCGGGACGGGCAAACAAGAAACAGAGGCGAGCAAGTACGAGCGGAAGATAGTGCATGGACGCTGCAAGCGGCGCAAAGGGGGCATGCGACCATCGGACTTAAGTCCCACGGCCCCGACGCCCGCATTCTGTTTACCGGCGCGGCGTTGCGGGGCTGTCAATGGTCCACAGGAATCTTTTTGAAGCGTTGGCCGCAAACGACAATTCCGCCTCACGGCTACCCGTAAAGCGGCATGGGAAAAGGCCCAAAGGGATGAGGGTCTAGGCGGCGTCCCGGACTTCCGCACAGTAGCGAGCGACGGTCGCGGCGCTGATTCCGAATTGCTTTGCGGTCCCGCTGATGCTTGCGCCGTTCGCCTTGCGCCAGTTGGCTACCTCGATAGGCGTAAAGCTCTTAGACCGCCCCAGGGACGCCTTACCGTTCTGAGTCTTGCCCGTCTTCGCCAGCGCCTCACGGGCGGCCTTGCGACCGTCTGCGGCTCGCTCGTTGATGCGGCGGCGCTCCAGTTCTGCGACCTGGGCGAGGACTGCAATGATGATCTCGCCCGCGCCGGGAGCCACGGGACCGATGCCCCGAATGTCCACAGTCACGCCTTGGGCCATGAGACCCTTCACGGTCTGCTGCACGTCAATGGCGTCCCGCCCGAGCCGATCCAGCGCATAGACCCGCACGGTGTCGCCCTTGCGGACGAACTTGAGCAACTCGGCAAAGCCGGGGCGATGCGCCGCCATTACGCCGCCACTGACCCCCTCATCGCTGAACTCGTGGTCAGCCGGCCCCAACGCCGCCCGTTGGCTCTCTACGGTCTGGTCCTTGGTCGATACGCGGTAGTAGTTAATGACGCTCACGTCAGCCCCTATCTCAAAAGGTAGGGCCTCAGTATGCCTATGTCAAAACATACCGTCAACACCAATATTGCGATAGGTCATGAGATAGGTCGCAAAAGGACTCACTTCTGAGAGAGGCGTACAACCCGGACTTAGAGACCCTGCATCGCCTGTTACGCGGAGGTGCCATCCCGGACACAGGTGCGTGTTACCACACCTGTGTATGGTAGTGTTCTAAATCCGCCACAAAGGAGATGTCATGGAAGTCCATAGCGGCAAGATTGCCGGACCGCTCACTGTCGAACGAGATATGACAATTCAGGGGATGGTTGTCGGTCACGCAACAGTGCGTCCGGGGTGCAAGCTCGTGCTTCACGGGATGGTAACGAGCGACCTAGTGGTTGAGTCGGGCGGACATGCCATCGTCAATGGGATGGTCAACGGTGCGGTTATCAATGAGGGTGGCCGAGTCGAGATTAACGGTATGGTCGGCGCTGTCGTGGACAGGGTTCCGTCATCCCGAACCGTGATTGCACAGGGGGCTGTTGTCAAAGGACTCTAGTTGTCCCCAGGCGGGGCCGTAGCGCCTCAGAGTTTCTACGTTGAACGTAGGACGAGGACACCCGGCCCCACGGGGGAAATCCGCTATGCCGAGCCCACCCAGGGGTATGCGCGGATTTTCTTGTCAGATTTTTTGGGGAGTGCTTGCCCTGCCGTCATTCGCCGGGATAGGCCACGCGGTCCAGGGCCTCCTTCAGGACCGCCAGTGACACCTTGCCCGTATAAACGACGCGACCGGCTGAACCACTGGCGGCGTGGCCGGTGATCTGGTCGGCCACCTCGACTGCGACATGCCGCTCGGCCAGCGCCGTCCGTAGCCAGTGGCGAAACTTGTGTGCCCCGTTCAGGCCGCCTTCGGGCAGGCGGGCATCCACACGGAACTGGCGGAACCAGCGACCGGCAATGTCGCCCGGAGTGGTCCTCCTGCCGTGCATTGAGGGCAGGGCCGGCCCGTTGGCGCCCATGGCGCGAGAGACCCACTCAGCGAACCACAGATTGCTCATCAGATGGGCCGCCAGCGGGACAACCCGTTCAGAGGCGGAGGTCTTCACGGTGCCGGCCTCGGCGGTAATGCGAACACAGGTGAGGCCGTTGCGGACCATGAAGTCCTCCCCCCGGAGTTGCGCGAGCTCCCCAATGCGGGCACCGGTATGCGCTAGCAGAAGTAGCAGGGCACGGCCATCCTCGGCCGCAACGTCCCGCCAGCGCGGAAACTCTTGCAGATCGGTCTTGCAGTCGAATAGGCGGTGCTTGAACATCGCGGCCAGTTCTTCGGACGTCCAAGCGTCGCGCTGCTGACTGCCGGCGCTGGCATCCATCGTCAGGTCGAACGGGTTCTGTTGAATCAGGTCCTCGCGCTCCGCAACGTTCATGAGCGCGTTGATCGCGGCGGCATGATTCGTCGCGGTCTTGGCGCCGAACCCGCGTGCCTCAGTGTCGCTCAGGAACCGCACGAAAGCGGCGCCGTGGCCCTTATTGAAGGCGGTCAGGGAAAGGGTGCCCACGGCTTCCTCAAACAGCCCTAGCGCCCTCTCCGTGCGTCCAATGGCGTTCGGCTTCGCCTTTGTGCGGGCGATCCATAGCGGTAGTACGTCGCGCAGGGTTTGGGAGGGGGCGGGCGTTTCGGGCGTTGTATTGGTCGGCCCTTCGATGGTCACGGGGACGTGCTCCGGCGTGGGGATGGGTTCACCCACTGCCCGCGCTGCAAGAGCCCTCCACGCTGCAATGGCGGCCCTCTGAACCCGCTGAAGCGCCGACCGTGCTGGCGTGGTCGTCAGGTCCACGACGACGCCAAGTTCCCGTAGCTGTCCGCGTGCAAAGTCCTCGGCATAGCTCAGGTCCCCCAGGGCGGTCATCTCTCCAAGGTTCCGGGCGACGACCTCCGCTACGGCCTGTCGTTGGGCAAGTTCGGATTCGTCGTCGTCATGGCCGGCCCGGACGATCCCCGCTTTGGCCCTCTCGATCTCATGGCCGCTCCCTGTCAGCGATAGCTCGTCGTCTTCGGCCAGGAGTCGCCGCTCTACCTCTCGAACAAGGTACGCGGCCATGGCGGGTGTTAGCGGGACAGTCTTTGGAGCGGCGTCGCGGCGCAGGGCGTCGAACTTCTCGTGATACTCGGCAATGATGCGGTGAGCCTTGGCGGCGGCTTCATTGCGATCTGATGTTCGCAGGGACTCCCGGAATGCATCGACGGCAGGCGAGCCATCGCGGCGCTTGGGCCAGAGATGGCGGATGTCGTCCGGAATACCGATGCGTAGATGGAACGTCGATCCCCGGAGGTGGACTCCGGTCGGCAGGGAGATAGGCATGTGCGAATCGTGATCGATTGACACAGCGGATTGCCTCGACTTCAAAATGAAATCGCCCGGATCGCCTTGACTGACCTCGGTTCTGAGGACTGTCGCGGCTTTCCGGGCGATGGTATCTGGTCGGGGTGAGAGGATTCGAACCTCCGGCCTCTACGTCCCGAACGTAGCGCTCTACCAGGCTAAGCTACACCCCGATTTGGTTTGCTGGCAAACGTCTGACCGTCTGCAGCAAAGAATGTAAGTTTAGCAGCGTTTTTTGGGGAATGGAAGAGGGCGAGGAAAATCGCCGTTCAGCCCGCTTCCGCTGCCTTCCCCGCGGTTGCGTCAGGACTGCCGTTGCAATGAGAACGCGCAGAGCTGGATCAGGGTTTCCTTCAGTTCCGACGGCGGGAACTGCCGTGCCGCCTGTTCGGCGGCTTCAGCCTCGCGCCGTGCGGCTTCGAAGGTGACGTCCAGCGCGCCACTGGCGTGGATTGCGGCAAACACGGCATCGAAATGCTCGGTGCCGCCTTGCACGATGGCGTCGCGCGCGAGCTGGCGCTGTTCGGGCGTGCCGTGTTCCAGCAGGTGCAGCAGGGGCAGGGTGGGCTTGCCTTCGCGCAGGTCGTCGCCGGCGTTCTTGCCCATCTGCTCGGCGCTGGCGGTGTAGTCCAGCATGTCGTCGATCAGCTGGAAGGCGGTGCCAATGCGGCGGCCATACTCTGCCGCCGCTTCTTCCATCTGGGCGTCGGCGCCGGCCAGCACGGCGCCGAGTTGCGCTGCGGCCTCGAACAGCTTGGCGGTCTTGTAGCGGATCACCTGCAGGTAGCGTTCGACGGTGACGTCGGGGTCGTGCATGTTCAGCAGCTGCAGGACCTCGCCCTCGGCGATCACGTTGGTCGCGTTGGACAGGATCTCCATGATGCGCATGCTGCCGGCATCGACCATCATCTGGAACGCGCGCGAATAGAGGAAGTCGCCCACCAGCACGCTGGCGGCGTTTCCGAACACGGCATTGGCGGTATCGCGCCCGCGCCGCAGCTCGGACTCGTCGACCACGTCGTCGTGCAGCAGGGTGGCGGTGTGGATGAACTCCACCACGGCGGCCAGCTCATGGTGGCGGTTGCCGTCGTAGCCCATCGCGCGCGCTGTCAGCAGCAGGATCACCGGGCGCAGGCGCTTGCCGCCGGCACCGATGATGTATTCGCCGATCTGCTCGATCAGGGGGACTTCAGAAGACAGCCGCTGGCGGATAACAGCATCGACCGCGCGCATGTCTGCAGCGACCGGGGCAAGCAAGGCAGTGGCGGAAGGCTGGGACAAGATGATCACCGTTACGCAAAACCGGACGATTATATGCGATGCGCGTAGCGTTCTACGTATGGCGCGTTTCTAAAGATTCGCGCTCAGGGTATGCGCTCAGGGTGTTCGCAAGGCGCGCAACTATAATGCAGCCATGAACAAGCCCGTGCCTCGCCGCCACCTGCGCCGCACCGCCCTTTGGGTGGCGTTTGCTGCACTGGCGGGATTCCTGCTCGCCGACCTGACCTGAGCCAGGGCGCGGCCCCATTGTGGCGATGCCGCCGCACACAGGCTATGTGCCTGTTTTCTTTGCCCTTTTCCCGGATCTCGTTTACAATTCCCGGTTTCCTCCGGTAGCTGCGCTCGCTTTGCGGGTTCTGACCGGCGGGAGATAACCGGGCCGCACTGAGCCCATCCAGGCGCCAGGCCGTGCGATTGACCGGCCGCGCAGGGTGCGCCAGTGCCGGCATACGGCGTTTTATTCACATCCGAGAGGTTCGACAATGTACGCGGTCGTAAAAACCGGCGGCAAGCAATACAAGGTTGCTGCTGGCGAAAAACTGAAAGTAGAACAGATACCGGCAGACATTGGCGCAGAAATCACGCTCGACCAGGTGCTCGCAGTGGGCGCCGGCGACCAAATCAAGTTTGGTACGCCGCTGGTTAGCGGGGCTTCCGTCAAGGCTACCGTTATCTCCCAAGGTCGTCACGACAAAGTGAAGATCTTCAAGATGCGCCGTCGCAAGCACTACCAGAAGCGTCAGGGCCATCGTCAGAATTACACCGAACTGCGCATCGAAGCGATCGTTGCCTGATCGATCGAGCGTAACCAGGTAAAGCGACAGGAGTAAGACATGGCACAGAAAAAAGGCGGCGGTTCCACGCGGAACGGCCGTGATTCCGAATCGAAGCGTCTGGGCGTGAAGGTGTTTGGTGGCCAGGCCATCAACGCCGGCGGCATCATCATCCGCCAACGCGGTACCCGCGTGCATGCCGGCGACAACGTCGGCGTGGGCAAGGACCACACGCTGTTTGCCCTGGTGGACGGCCACGTGCAGTTCGCCGTCAAGGGCCCTGCCAAGAAGCAGCAAGTCAGCGTCGTTCCGGCGGCCTGATAACAGCCTTTGCAGGATGAAGGCCCCGCAACGCTTGCGGGGCCTTTTCTTTTCTGGCGACAATGTCAGTTCGCCAGCCCGGTTGGAGGCTTCCAGCCGCTGATCCGCCGATCCATCACGGAAACCCATCATCATGAAGTTCATAGACGAAGCCCGAATCGAAGCCATCGCCGGCAACGGCGGCAATGGCAGCGCCTCGTTCCGGCGCGAGAAGTTTGTGCCCTTCGGCGGCCCGGATGGTGGCGATGGCGGCCGCGGCGGCAGCGTGTTCGCCGTGGCGGACCGCAACATCAATACGCTGATCGACTTCCGCTACGCCAGGAAGCACGTGGCCCGCAACGGCGAGAACGGCCGCGGCTCCGACTGCTACGGCGCGGCGGGTGAGGACATCACGCTGCGCATGCCGGTGGGCACGCTGATCACCGACATGGACACTGGCGAAGTCATCGCCGACCTGACCGAGCACGGCCAGCGCGTGTGCCTGGCCGAAGGCGGCATGGGCGGCTGGGGCAACCTGCATTTCAAGTCCAGTACCAACCGCGCGCCGCGCCAGCAGGTGGACGGCAAGCCGGGCGAGCGCCGCATGCTCAAGCTCGAGCTCAAGGTGCTGGCCGACGTCGGCCTGCTGGGCATGCCCAACGCCGGCAAGTCGACCTTTATCTCGCATATCTCCAACGCGCGCCCGAAGGTGGCGGACTATCCGTTCACCACCCTGCACCCGAACCTGGGCGTGGTGCGCGTGGACCATGAGCAATCGTTCGTGGTTGCCGACATTCCCGGCCTGATCGAAGGCGCGGCCGAAGGCGCGGGCCTGGGTCACCAGTTCCTGCGCCACCTGCAGCGCACCGGCCTGCTGCTGCATATCGTCGACCTGGCACCGTTCGACGAGGCAGTCGACCCGGTGTCCGAGGCCAAGGCCATCGTCAACGAGCTGAAGAAGTACGACGAAACCCTGTACGACAAGCCGCGCTGGCTGGTGCTGAACAAGCTCGACGTGGTTCCCGAGGACGAGCGCGCGGCCCGCGTGAAGGATTTCATCAAGCGCTACAAGTGGAAGGGGCCGGTGTTCCAGATTTCGGCGCTGACCGGCGAAGGCTGCCGCGAGCTGATCTACGCGATCAAGGACCACCTGCAGGCGATCAAGGCCGAAGAAGCCGCGGCGCTGGCCGAGCCGGACATCCGGCTGGACGAGCGCCTGCACAACGTCGACCAGGGGCCGGGCGAGGCATAAGCCGGGGCCGCCGCTGGCGCCCCACCACAGAAGAATACCCACGGACAATTCGGGCGCGGCGCCCGCCGCCGGCTGCCCGGGAGACAGGATTCCCGTCATGCAATCGGTCATCGCGCAGGCAAAGCGCATCGTCGTCAAAGTCGGCTCCAGCCTGGTCACCAACGACGGCAAGGGGCTGGACCACGACGCCATCGCCCGCTGGGCGGCCCAGATCGCCAAGCTGCGCGTGGCCGGCAAGGAAGTGGTGCTGGTCAGCTCCGGCGCCATCGCCGAAGGCATGCAGCGCCTGGGCTGGGTGCGCCGCCCGAAGGAAATCCATGAGCTCCAGGCCGCCGCCGCCGTCGGCCAGATGGGCCTGGCGCAGGTCTATGAGAGCCAGTTCGACCGCTACGGCATCCGCACCGCGCAGGTGCTGCTGACCCACGCCGACCTGGCCGACCGCGAACGCTACCTCAACGCCCGCTCGACCCTGCTCACGCTGCTGTCCCTGGGCGTGGTGCCGATCATCAACGAGAACGACACCGTGGTCACCGACGAAATCAAGTTCGGCGACAACGACACGCTGGGCGCGCTGGTGACCAACCTGATCGAAGGCGACGCGCTGGTGATCCTGACCGACCAGCGCGGCCTGTACACCGCCGACCCGCGCAAGGATCCGGCCGCGCAGTTCGTGGACGAGGCCCTGGCCGGCACCCCCGAGCTGGAAGCCATGGCCGGCGGCGCCGGCACGTCGATCGGGCGCGGCGGCATGCTGACCAAGATCCTGGCGGCCAAGCGCGCGGCCAAGTCCGGCGCCCACACCACCATCGCCTCCGGGCGCGAGGCCAATGTGCTGGAGCGCCTGGCCGCGGGCGAGGCCATCGGCACCCAGCTGCTGGCGCCGACCGGGCGGCTCACGGCGCGCAAGCAATGGATGGCCGACCACCTGCAGCTGCGCGGCCGGGTCGTGATCGACAACGGCGCGGTCGAGAAGCTCACCAGCGGCGGCAAGTCGCTGCTGCCGATCGGCGTGACGGAAGTGCAGGGCGAGTTCGCCCGCGGCGAGGTGATCGCGTGCGTCGACGCGCAGGGCAAGGAGGTGGCGCGCGGCATCACCAACTATTCCAGCGCCGAGGCGCGGCTGATCGCGCGCAAGCCCTCGTCCGAGATCGAGTCCGTGCTGGGGCACCTGAACGAGCCCGAACTGATCCATCGCGACAACCTGGTGCTGGTCTGACGGGCGTACAGGCCGGGCGCAAATAAAAACGGCGGGGCTGCCAGGCAGTCCCGCCGTTTTTTTATGTCGACGCTGCGCGCTTCAGCGCTTGCGCGGCGCGCGCGATTGCAGGTCGCGCACCATGGCGTCGGCGGTGCCGGCCACAGTACGGCCCTCGCAGAAGAAATCGATCGCCAGCGTGGCGGCATAGGCATTGCGCACGCCAGTCTCCATGCGGTGCCAGGTCTCGCCGTAGTCGCTGCTGTTGGGCACCCATTCCGTCGCGCCCCTGGGCAGCGTGGCGTAGAGCTTGCGCTCGAACGCATCGCAGCGCAGGCCTTCGAAGGTCACGTTGCGCGCGCCGCTCTGGCTGGTGGTGACGACCGTGTAGCGCACCACGTTGTCCTTGCCGACCGAGACCGATTTGCCGTCCACCGCGAACGACAGCGAGCCGGTGCCCGCCACCGAGAACGGGATCAGGTTGGCGTCCTGCGGTGGTGCCGGCAGCATCGCCTTGGCCTCTTCAAAGGTCTTGGGCGCGAACGGGTTGAGCCAGGTGCTTTCTTCCTCCGCCATCTCCTTGCCGGTGGTCTTGCAGCCGGCCAGCGCAAGGCTGGCCGCGGCAATCAGCAATCCGGCAGCGGTCAGGCCGCGGCGGCGGCCCAGGCCGGTGAAACTAGTCATCAGTGCTCCGTGAGGTGGAAACCGGCGTTGCCGGTGAATCGTGCTCGGTCGCGTGCGCGGCCTCGGCATTGCAGTCGGCGTCGGCCTGCTGTGCCTGCTGGGCACGGCTGAGCGCCTGGCTGCGCGGCCCGCCATGCCGGCCATGCATGCCGTGGGGGCCGTGCGTGCCGTGTGTGCCATAGGGACTCAGCGGCACACGCGCGTGCCGGTTCAGGAAGCGTGACAACTCCGTCAGCGCCAGCTGGTAGACATCGCGCTTGAACTCGATCACCGCCTCCAGCGGCACCCAGTAATGACTCCAACGCCAGGCGTCGAATTCAGGGTGCTCGGTGGCACGCAGATGGATGTCACAGTCCCTGCCGGCCATGCGCAGCAGGAACCAGATTTGTTTCTGGCCCTTGTAGTGGCCGCGGATCTCGCGGCGGATGAACTTGTCCGGCACCTCGTAACGCAGCCAGTCGCGCGTGCGACCGACGATCCTGACGTGCTCCGGAAGCAGGCCGATTTCCTCATGCAGTTCGCGGTACATGGCCTGTTCAGGCGTTTCGCCGTACTTGATGCCACCTTGCGGGAACTGCCAGGAGTGTTCGCCGATTCGCTTGCCCCAGAAAACCTCGTTTCGTGCGTTGAGGAGGATGATGCCGACGTTCGGGCGAAAGCCTTCACGATCGAGCATGACTGCACCTCGAATCCTTTAGAATTACGCTGATTATAAAGGAAGCGCGCAGCCGGGCCCGGACCGGGGGATGCTGGTTTTCCCCGAGCGGAAGGGCAGTTTCAGGCGCGTGCCCACAATTCAGCGCCGCCGGCCCCCGGATTTTGCCGGGACGGATTTTCCCGAACCCGGCGGCCCAGAGAGAAATTACGGATGAAAGCCTCGCAATTCTTCATTTCCACCCTCAAGGAAGCGCCCGCCGACGCGGAAATCGTTTCGCACAAGCTGATGATGCGCGCCGGCATGATCAAGAAGCTGGGCGCCGGGATCTACAACTACATGCCGATCGGGCTGCGCGTGATCCGCAAGGTGGAGAACATCGTGCGCGAGGAAATGAACCGCGCCGGCGCGGTGGAGCTGTCCATGCCGGTGATCCAGCCGGCCGAGCTGTGGCAGGAAACCGGCCGCTGGGACAAGATGGGGCCCGAGCTGCTGCGCCTGAAGGATCGCCATGAACGCGATTTCGCGGTCCAGCCGACCTCAGAAGAGGTGGTGACCGACATCGCCCGCTCGGAAATCCGCAGCTACAAGCAGCTGCCGGTCAATTTCTACCAGATCCAGACCAAGTTCCGCGACGAGCGCCGGCCGCGCTTCGGCATCATGCGCGGGCGCGAGTTCACCATGAAGGATGCCTATTCCTTCGACCGCGACACGGACGGCCTGCGCAAGTCGTACGAGAACATGTACGACGCCTACGTGCGCATCTTTCGCCGCTTTGGCCTGGAATTCCGCGCCGTGGCGGCCGACAACGGCGCCATCGGCGGCTCGGGCTCGCATGAGTTCCATGTGATCGCCGACACCGGCGAAGACGCCATCGTCTACTGCCCGACCTCGGACTACGCCGCCAACATGGAGGCCGCCGAGGCGCTGCCCCTGCTGGCCGAGCGCGCCGCGCCCAAGGAAGACCTGGTCAAGACCTTCACCCCGGAAAAGGTCAAGTGCGAGCAGGTGGCGGAATTCCTGAACATCCCGCTGGAGCGCAACGTCAAGTCCATCGTGCTGGCCAAGGACACCGAAGCCGGCGCCGAGATCTGGCTGCTGCTGATCCGCGCCGACCACGAACTGAACGAGGTCAAGGCGTCCAAGGTCCCGGGCCTGGCCGACTTCCGCTTTGCCACCGAGAACGAGATCGTCGACGCCTTCGGCTCGCCGCCGGGCTACCTGGGCCCGATCGACATGAAGAAGCCGGTCAAGGTGGTGGCCGATCGCACCGTCGCCAACATGAGCGATTTCGTCTGCGGCGCCAACTACCGCGACTACCACTACACCGGCGTCAACTGGGGCCGCGACCTGCCCGAGCCGATCGTGGCCGACCTGCGCAACGTGGTCGCCGGCGACGCCTCGCCGGACGGCCAGGGCACGCTGGAAATCTGCCGCGGCATCGAGGTGGGCCATGTGTTCATGCTGGGCACGCGTTACTCGGAATCGATGAACGCCACCTTCCTGGACGAGAACGGCAAGACCCAGCCGATGCAGATGGGCTGCTATGGCATCGGCGTCACCCGTATCCTGGGCGCGGCGATCGAGCAGAACTTCGATGAACGCGGCATCATCTGGCCGGCCGCGATCGCGCCGTTCGCGGTGGTGATCTGCCCGGTGGGCTACGACCGCTCCGAAGCCGTCAAGGCCGAGGCCGACCGCATCCATGCCGAGCTGCTGGCCGCCGGCGTGGACGTCATCCTGGACGACCGCGGCGAGCGCCCGGGCGTGATGTTTGCCGACTGGGAGCTGATCGGCGTGCCGCACCGCGTGGTGGTGGGCGACCGCGGCCTGAAGGAAGGCAAGGTCGAGTACCAGGGCCGGCGCGACGCGCAGGCCACCGCCGTCAGCGTGGCCGACGTGGTCGGCCACGTGCGCAGCCAGCTGGCGAACTGAGCCCCATGCGCGCCGCCCGCGGCATGACCGGTGCCGCCCGCCGCTGCGCGGGCGGGCTGCTGCTGGCCGTCGCGGCCATGGCAGCCCACGCTGGCGCGCAGAAGGAAGAAGACCTCGCCGATTCCGTGCGCGGCGCGCTGGCCGCCGCCATTGCCGATGACCGGCCCACGCGGCCGGTATTCGCGTCCGGCGGCGAGCGCCTGGCCTACCTGAAATGGCTGGGCGAGATGTCCGCCCGCCTGGCCTCGCGCATCCCCGAGCCGCAGGTGCGCGTGGAACTGATCGAGGTGGCCTACTACGAGGCCAAGCGCGCCGGGCTGGAGCCCGCGCTGGTGCTGGGCCTGGTCCAGGTCGAGAGCAACTTCCGCAAGTACGCGATCAGCTCGGCCGGCGCGCGCGGGCTGATGCAGGTGATGCCGTTCTGGGTGCGCGCCATCGGCGACAGCGACCCGCGCAAGCTGTTTCACCTGCAGAGCAATCTGCGTTACGGCTGCACCATCCTGCGCTACTACCTGGACCGCGAGCAGGGCGACCTGTACCTGGCGCTGGGCCGCTACAACGGCAGCCGCGGCCGCCCCGAATACCCGAACGCGGTGCTGGCGGCGTGGAAGCGCTGGCAGTATTCCGAAGCCACGGTTACCGTTGCCGGCGACCCCGAGATCGCGCCGTCGCGCCCGCGCGCACCGGTGTCCGAGCCGCCTGCCCGCAACCCGTTCTCGTCGCAACGCGTCGTCACCAATCCGTCATGATCCGCGAAGCCTCCGTTGCCGGCGGCAAGACCGGCTACACCGAATCCTCGCCCGAACTTGAACAATGGCTGGCCCGGCATATCGCCCAGGGCTTTGCCGCCGATGCGCTGGTGTTGTCGATGCTGCGCTCGGGCTATGACGACGCCTTTGCCCGCCAGGCCGTGGCCGCGGCCTTTGCACAAGACGCCGGTAGTGCCGCCCCGGCCCGGCCTGCGCCGGCGCGCCCTGCGGCTGCCGCCGGCACGCCCGCGGTCTACGCGGCCGATGGCGGCGACCGCCAGGTCCCGATCCTGTTCCGGCTGGCGTCGCCGCAGGTCCAGCTGTTCCAGCAACTGCTGACCGACGACGAGTGCGATGCCCTGGTGGCGCTGTCGCGCGGCCGCCTGGCGCGCTCGCCGGTGGTCAACCCGGACACTGGCGACGAGAACCTGATCGACGCCCGCACCAGCATGGGCGCGATGTTCCAGGTGGCCGAGCACGCCCTGATCGCGCGCATCGAGGCACGCATCGCCGCCGTCACCGGCGTGCCCGCCGAGCACGGCGAAGGGCTGCAGATCCTCAACTACAAGCCCGGCGGCGAATACCAGCCGCACTTCGACTACTTCAACCCGCAGCGCCCGGGCGAGGCGCGCCAGCTGTCCGTCGGCGGACAGCGCATCGCCACCCTGGTGATCTACCTGAACACGCCCGAGGCGGGCGGCGCCACCGCGTTCCCGCGCGTGGGGCTGGAGGTGGCGCCGGTCAAGGGCAACGCGGTGTACTTCAGCTACCTGCTGCCCGACGGCACGCTGGATGAACGCACGCTGCACGCCGGCCTGCCGGTGGCATCCGGCGAAAAGTGGATCGCCACCAAATGGCTGCGCGAACGCCCGTACCGCAGCGAGGGGTGAGCCACCCCATGGCCGCGCCTGCGGCCACCCGCTGGTGGGCCGATCCCGCGCTGGCGTTCGCCGAAAGCCGGCGCGCCAGCCACAGCAGCGCCAGCTACCTGCCGCATACCCATCCCACCTTGTCGGTCGGCGCCGTCGACAGCGGCACCAGCCGCTTTGCCTGCGGCGACGAAGCGGCGCTGATCGGGCCCGGCGCGGTGGTGGTGATCCCGGCGGGCCAGGTGCATGCCTGCAATCCCGTGCCGGACGGGCGCTGGAGCTACCAGATGCTGCATTTCGATCCGGCGTGGGTCGCCTCCGTGCTGGATGAGGACGGCGCGGCACGGACCGCGCTGCCGGCGTGCGTGACGGAGTCGCCTCCGGTCTACGGGCTGGTCTGCGGGCTGAACCGCGCGCTGTTCTCGGCTGCGGACAGGGTCGAGAAGGAGGCCGCGCTGGTTGCCTTCATCGGCGACCTGCATGCCGCCATCGATACCGGCGCGGCCACGCAGACAATGCCGGCGCCCGCCGCCGTCTCCGCACGGGTGTCGCAACTGTGCGAGCTGCTGCGCGCACGCCACGCCGAACGGCTGCCGCTGGCCGAACTGGCGCACACCTGCGGCCTGAGCCGCTATCACCTGATCCGTGCCTTCCGCGCCGAGACCGGCATGACGCCGCACGCCTACCAGCTCGACCTTCGCATCCAGCACGGGCGCCGCCTGCTGCGGCAGGGCGCGGCGCTGGCCGAGGTGGCGCTGATGCTGGGCTTTGCCGACCAGAGCCACTTCCAGCGCGCCTTCAAGCAGCGCGTGGCCATGACGCCGCGCGGCTACCAGCGCGCTGCCTGACCTGGCCTGCCGCCACAGCAACTTTCTTCAAGACCGCTCGCATCCCCGCGCACGACACTGCTGGCTCTTCACGGAGGGTCGCATGGACATGTCTTTCGATCTCGGCACGCGCGCGCTGCCCTGGCAGCAGTTCGCCATGGTGGCCGGCGCGCATGCGCTGGCGCTGCTCAGCCCGGGGCCGGACTTTTTCCTGGTGGTGCGCAGCGCGCTGGTGCACGGGCCACGGCGTGCCAGCGGCGTATGCCTGGGCATCGCGCTCGGCAATGGTGTCTTTATCGGCCTGGCGCTGGCCGGGTTTGCCGCGATGCGCGACTATCCGCTGCTGTTCGCGGCGTTGCAGTGGGCGGGCTGCGCCTACCTTGCATGGCTGGGCTGGCGGCTGCTGCGCGCCAGTGGCGACGTGGCCATTCCCGCGGCGGACGGGGCCGCGCGCGCCGCGCCCGCGCCGTGGCTCGCCCAGCTGGCCAGCGGGTTCCTTTCCGCTGCCCTGAATCCCAAGAACGGGCTGTTCTATGCCAGCCTGTTCTCGGTGCTGGCCGCCAGCCGCACCCCGCCCGCGGTGCAGCTCGCCTACGGCGCATGGATGTTTGCCGTGGTGCTGGGCTGGGACCTGCTGGTGGCGCATGGCATCGGGCATCCGGCGGTGGCGGCGCGCTTCGGACGCTCGGTGCGGTGGGTGGAGCTGCTGACCGGCGCCGTGCTGTGGCTGCTGGCGCTGGCCGTGGCCTGGCACGCTGCCCGCTGAGCGTCACGGCGGCTCCGGCGCGGCGCCGTGACGCAATACGCGCCGCAGGGCCTCATCGTCCAGCCGCTGCATGCCGTGCATCCAGCCGCCGAGCAGCGTCAGCAACTCCAGCAGCGCATCGATGCGCGCCAGCAGGTGGGGGGCGTCCTCAGCGGCTTCCTGCCGCAGCGCGCGCAGGGCGCGCAGTGCCGGGTCGATCTCGCGGCGCTTGCGCTCGGCGGCCAGGGTGCGGAAGCTGACCCAGACATCGGCGGGAACGCGCAGGTATTCGCGCCGGTCGCGCGGGACATCGGCCTGGGAAGGGCGGGTCAGGTTCCAGGAGTCCAGTTCCCTTAACCCCACGCTGATATTGGAGCGCGAGCGGCTCAGCGCCTGCGCGATCTCGTCGGCATTCAGCGGCCGCGAGGCGATATAGAGCAGGCTCAGGATCCGGCTGGCGGTGCGGGACAGGCCGCACTGGCTGCCCAGGTCGCCAAGGTGCGCAATCAGAAGTTGGGCTAGCGGTGACAGATGCATGGTGTAGGGGTGGGGGTCGCTTCGCCGCCGCATCGGCGGCCATGTGTTTGGCAGGACAATGCGCGGCGGGTTTGCGCCCGCCGCGCCGGCCCGGGTTGCTACTGCGCCGGCATCCAGGCTTGCGCATCCGCCTCCTTGGGCACCTGCGGTCCGCCCGACTGACGCCGCTGGCGCCGCAGCAGCTGGAAGGCAACTGGCATTTCGACGCGCTGCCGCTGCCCGATGCGCTGGCGCGCGGGGTGCTGCCGGTGCGCGTGCACGGCACCGACTACGTGGTGCTGGCCGATGCGATCGGTGCCGCGCTGACATCAGACATGGCCCTGACCACGGTGGATATCCAGGCCGCCGAAACGCGCGGCCAGCATCGAGCTGGAGGCGCGCGACATGGCGTCGGCCTTCCGCTACCTGGAAGCATTGCAGGCCGCGCCCGGCCTGGCCGCGACGCTGACGCAGAGCGCGATCAAGGCAAACGATCCGCAGCAGCCGCTGGCAGTGAAAGCTGCGCGTTTCACTGGTGCGCAAGTCCATCAGCCCGAAGCAAGCTGACCGGCGGCCGGCGGATCCCTGTATCGGCGTATTTTCATCAAAGTGTACCGGTACTGTACCGTTGGCTGACCGTAGACTGATTCCCCGAATGCCCTGGAGTCAGTCATGGAAGTATCCCAACTCGCCGCCGGAACCGGTGTCTTCGCCGCCTTTGCCGGCTTTGCGCTGGTGTCGTCGATCACCCCTGGTCCCAACAACACAATGCTGCTCGCCTCGGGCGTGAACTTCGGCTTCGTGCGCACGGTGCCGCACCTGCTCGGTGTCAGCATTGGCTTTGCGCTGATGGTGGGGCTGGTCGGGCTGGGCCTGGGATCAATGTTTCACGCCTTCCCGTGGACCTGGCAGGTGCTGCGCGTGGTGGCGACGGTCTACCTGATATGGCTGGCGTGGAAGCTGGCCACCGCCGGCGGCGTGCAGGACCAGCAGGTGGCGCGGCCGATGGGCTTCTGGGCCGCGGCGGCGTTCCAGTGGGTCAATCCCAAGGCGTGGGTGATGGCGGTGGGCGCGTGCAGTACCTACGTGCTGCACGGCAACCTGTGGCTCAACGTGCTGCTGCTGGCGGGGATCTTCGGGGTGGTGAACCTGCCCAGCGTGGCGATGTGGGCACTGTGCGGCTCGGCGCTGCGGCGCTGGCTGGCACGTCCGCGGGTGCTGCGCGCGTTCAATATCGGCATGGCCTTGCTGCTGCTGGCCTCGTTGTGGCCGATCCTGGCGCCGCACCAGGCCTGACCAATGGGCTTGCTCCCCTCCCCCATGAACCGATTGTGTGCTCCCTCTCCCGCTTGCGGGAGAGGGAGCAAACCGAGAGGCGACCTAAATCACACCAGCGCGCGGATCGAGCCCAAGTTACGCCAGTAGCCCTTCGCATCCATGCCGCACCCAAACACATAGCGGTCCGGCACGGCAAAGCCGCAGAAGTCCGGATGCATGGGCTTGATCTTGGTCAGCGTCTTCTCGCACAGCACCGCGGCATGGAATTCCTTGGCGCCCATGTCCATGATGCGCTCGCGGATCGCGGCCATGGTCTCGCCTTCATCCAGGATGTCGTCCAGCACCAGCACCACGCGGTCCTTGACCGACTCGCGCGGGGCCACGCGCCACTGCATCTCGCCGCCCACGGTCTTGTTGTTGTAGCGCGAGAGGTGGATGTAGTCGAACTCCAGCGGGAAGGCCAGCTTGGGCAGCAGCATGCCGGTGAAGACCACCGCGCCGCCCATCACCGACAGCACCAGCGGGAAGGCATCGCCCATCTTGGCGGTGATTTCCGTGGCCATGCGGTCCAGCGACTCCTGGACTTCCGCGGCGGAGACGATTTCTTCGGAGTTGGCCCACAGCTCGCGGGCCTGTACGGCGCTCATCATGATGTCTTTCCTGTTCTTTTGCGGGGGAGGCAAGTCGGGGTGCGACGGACGGATTCTAGCGGTTGAAGAGGCCCTTCATGCCGCCCTTCATCGCGCCCATCTGGCGCATCATCTTCATCATGCCGCCGCCCTTGAGCTTTTTCATCATGGACTGCATCTGGTCGAACTGGTTGAGCAGGCGGTTCACTTCCTGCACCGGCACGCCGGCGCCCGCGGCAATGCGGCGCTTGCGGCTGGCCTTGATCAACTCGGGCTTGGCGCGCTCGGTCGGCGTCATGCTGTTGATGATGCCTTCCATGCGGGCCACCTGCTTCTCGGCCTGGTCCATGTTGGCGCCCTGCGCCTGCTGGGCGAACTGCGCCGGCAGCTTGTCGACCAGGCTGCCCAGGCCGCCCATCTTCTTCATCTGGCCGATCTGGGCCTTGAAGTCTTCCAGGTCGAAGTCACCGGTCTTCTTGATCTTCTTGGCCAGCTTCTCGGCCGCTTCCATGTCCACGCCGCGCTGGGCTTCCTCGACCAGCGCGAGGATGTCGCCCATGCCCAGGATGCGCTGGGCCATGCGGTCGGGGTAGAAGGGCTCCAGGCCGTCCAGCTTCTCGCCGACGCCGACGAACTTGATCGGGCGGCCGGTGATATGGCGCACCGACAGCGCCGCGCCGCCGCGCGCGTCGCCGTCCAGCTTGGTCAGCACCACGCCGGTCAGCGGCAGGGTGTCGTTGAAGGCCTTGGCGGTGTTGACGGCGTCCTGGCCCAGCATGGCATCGACCACGAACAGGGTTTCGGCGGGCTTCAGCTCGGCGTGCAGGGCGGCGATTTCCTGCATCATCAGCTCGTCGATACCGAGCCGCCCGGCCGTGTCGACGATCAGCACGTCGTGGTAGTGCTTGCGCGCCCAGTCCACCGCCGCGCGGGCGATGTCCGCCGGCTTCTGGTCCGGCTGCGACGGGAAGAAGTCAGCGCCGACTTGCTCGGAAACCGTCTTCAGCTGGGCGATAGCGGCGGGGCGGTAGACGTCGCACGAGACCGTCAGCACCTTCTTCTTTTTGTTTTCCTTGAGCCACTTGGCCAGCTTGCCCACGGTGGTGGTCTTGCCGGCGCCCTGCAGGCCGGCCATCAGGATGATGGCGGGCGGCTGCACGGCCAGGTTCAGCTCGGCTTCCTTGTTGTTGCCGCTGGCCGCGTCGGCGCCGCCGATCACGGCGGTCAGCTCGCGCTGGACCACGCCGACCAGGGCCTGGCCCGGGGTGAGGCTGCTGACAACCTCCTCGCCCATGGCCTTTTCCTTCACGCGGGCAACGAATTCGCGCACGACCGGCAGCGCCACGTCGGCTTCTAGCATGGCAAGGCGCACTTCGCGCAGCATCTCGGCGGTGTTGGCCTCGGTCAGGCGCGCCTCGCCGCGCATGGTCTTGACCACACGCGCCAGGCGTTGAGTGAGATTGTCCAGCATGGCAGGAATCGGGGGAGAAGTCGGAGCAGGGCTCGGGGCTGAAATCGGAGGCAGTCTTGCACACGGGGCGGACCTGGAACACCGGTTACACCGGTTCAAGCGGGCCGCCACCGTCCGTGGGCACTAAGGTAAACTGCGTAAATGGTCATTGTACTGTATGCCCTGACGGCACTTCTCTATTGCGGCCTGGCCTTTCACGGCTGGGCCACGCGCCACCCACGCGTTGCCACCGCTGCCGGCCCGGCAGGGGGGGCGAGCTCGGCCGTGCTGGTGGCCGGCGGCGGCCCCATCCCCCCGGCGGGCGGCGCGCACGGCGAAGGGCGCCCGGCCTGGTGGCACGTGCTGATGCTGGCGGCGCTGGCCAGCCACGGCATGCTGCTGCATGAAACCATCTTCCCGGCCGAGCGCATGATGTTCGGCTTTGCCTTTGCGCTGTCGGCCATGCTGTGGCTGGGCGTGGGCATCTACTGGATAGAAAGCTTCTTCTTCTCGCTGGCGGGCCTGGGCCTGATCGTGATCCCGGTGGCGCTGGTGGCCAGCCTGATGCCGCTGGCCTTCCCCGGCTCGCAGATCCTGGGCTACGCGGCGCGGCCGCTGTTCAAGCTGCATTTCATCATCGCCAACGTGGCCTACGGGTTGTTCACGCTGGCGGCGTTCCATGCCTTCCTGATGCTGCTGGCCGAACGGCGCCTGCATGGCTTCCGGCACGCTCCGGCGCGGCCGCCGGAGCAGCAACCCAGCGAATGGCTGGGCCGCTGGCTTGACCTGCTGCCGCCGCTGCTGACGCTGGAGAAGCTGCTGTTCCGGCTGATCGGCGCCGGCTTTGTGCTGCTGACGCTGACCATCGGCTCGGGCCTGCTGTTCTCTGAAGACCTGTTCGGCCGCGCCTTCCGGCTGGACCACAAGACGGTGTTCGCGCTGATCTCGTGGGCCATGTTCGGCGGCATCCTGGCCGGGCGCATCTTCCGCGGCTGGCGCGGCAAGGTGGCGCTGCGCTGGGTCATCGCCTCGTTCGGCATCCTGCTGCTGGCCTATGTCGGCAGCCGTTTCGTGATTGAAGTCGTCCTGCATCGCCTCTGATTCCCCATGGCACGTATCCTGATCCTGCTGGCCGTGGTGCTGGGCGTCATCTGGTGGCTGCGCGCCCGCGCCGAGGCCCGGCTGGCTGAACACCGCGCACGCCAGGCCCGCGAGGCCAGCGAGCGCACTGCCGCCGCCGGCCCGGCCGACGCCACCGCCGAACCGATGGTCCAGTGCGCCCAGTGCGGCGTGCACCTGCCGCAGGGCGAGGCCATTGCCTGGCGCGGCCTGCATTACTGCCGCCGCAGCCACCTGCCGGACGAAAGCCGGGCCGAAGGCAGCGACAGCAGCAGCGGCCCCCGCCCATGACGGAGCCGGCGTCGTCGGGCTGGCAGCGGCTGAATGCCTGGCGCGGCCTGGCCCAGCTGTGGCGCCAGCCCGAACCGCCTGACTTCCACTGGCGCCTGCTGCGCTATTTCTGCTGGACCCGCGTGGCCGTGGGCGTGCTGCTGGTCGGCTTTGCGCTGATGCGGCGCGGCGAGCCGGCATCCGTCTCCGCCATCACAAATGCGATCCCGCCCGTGCCGTTCGACCTCGGGGGCCTGGGCGGCATCGAGCACGCGGCGGCCATGACCATCGCCGTGCCCTATCTTGGCATTGCCGTGGCGATGCTGGCCGGCACGCTGTGGCGCCGGCACTTCCACCTGCGCGTGCGGGTGCAGGTGCTGGCCGACCTGGCCCTGCTGGCGCTGGTCTTCAGCGTGCTGGGGCGGGGCGGGCAGGCCGAGGGCCTGGCCATGATCTTCCTGCTGCCGGCGCTGGAAGCCGGTGCACTGACCAGCCTGCTGTTCGCGCTGTTTGCCGCGTCGATCTCCGCGCTGGTGGTGATGAGCGGGCCCTTCATGCACACCATCCTGCTGCGCCAGGCCGATGCCGGGCTGCTGGGCTCGGGCCTGTTCGGCCTGGTGTTCATGATCGCGGCGCTGCTGATGTATATGCTGGCCAACCGCCAGATCGCGCAGGAGCGGCTGGCGCTGGCGCGCGAGCAGGAGCTGCGCCTGCAGCAGCTGGTCAACCGGCTGATGGTCAACGACATGCAGGACGGCGTGATGCTGGTGCGCGCCAACGGCGCGGTGGTGGCCGCCAACCCCGCGGCGGTGGTGCTGCTGGGCGTGCAGCCGCATGAGCGCATCTACTCGCGCCGGCTGGGTGGTGCGGCAGGTCAGGGCGGAGAAGCAGTGCTGTTCGACCTGCGCCGCATCCCGCGCCTGCAGCCGCTGATGGAGATGCTGCGCGACTGGCTGCACAGCAAGGACGACGTGCCGCGCATCCTGCAGCTGCTGCCGATGGCGTCCGGCACCGCGCTGGCCGACGGCACCATGCAGCACACCCGGCTGCGGCTGCGCTTTGTGCTGCCGGGGCTGGCAGGATTGCGCTCGACCATGGCGCATGGCCGCACCGTGCCGGCCACGCTGGATACTGCCGCCTGGAGCGAACTGTCGCCCGAAGCCGCCGGCCGCCTGCGCCTGGCCATCGCCCAGAACGAGGCCATGGCCTGGTCGCAGGAGGATGAGGCCCTGTTGCGAAACGAGATGCGCGACACCGTGCTGGTCCATATCGAAAGCTGGGAACGCATCGCCGAGCAGGTGCAGCAGGAAAAGCTGGCCGCCATGGGCCGGCTGGTGGCCAGCATCGCTCACCAGATCCGCAACCCGCTGGCGGCAATCAGCCAGGCCAGCGAGCTGCTGGGCGATTCCGGCCGGCGCGACCCCGCCGGCCAGGACCATGGCGGCGCCGATGTCGATATCGACGCGCGCCTGCTGCGCATCATCAACGACAACGTGCGCCGGCTGGACCAGGTGGTGTCAGACGTGCTGCAGATGTCGCGCCGCCCGCGCACCGGCCGCAGCACCGTGCACCTGGCGCAGGCGCTGCCCGAGATCGTCGAGCGCTGGCGCGCCGAAATGCGCTCGCGCCGCCCGCGCGCCGGCGAGACCCGCCCGGCGGGCCGGGCCGACATCAACGCCAATGCCATCCGGCTGACCGTGGACGTGGCCCAGCCGGTGGTGTTCGACGCCTCGCAGCTGCAGCAGGTGCTGGGCAACCTGCTGGACAACGCCTGGCGCTACTGCAGCCGGCTGCCGGGCTCGATCCGGCTGCTGGCGCATGCGCTGGACCAGCACCATGCCGAGCTGATCGTCTGGAACGACGGCGCCGAAGTCGCGCGCGAGCACCAGCGCAGCCTGTTCGAACCGTTCTTCACCAGCAACGCCCAGGGCACCGGGCTGGGCCTGTTCATGGCGCGCGAGCTGTGCGGCGCCAATGACGCCCAGGTGCGCTACGGCGCCATCGCCTTGCCGGCGCTACTCGAGCGCACCGGCATGCTGGCCGCCGCCGCGCGCGATACACTGCCGGCCAAGGCGTTCGTGCTGACGCTGCGTATTGAAAGCGCCGATGCGGCCGCCGCCTGACCTGTCCCAACCCAGCCACCACCCCATGCCACCCCGAATGTCCCGAGCGCCCGATCCCATCCTGGTCATCGACGACGAGGCCGACCTGCGCGAGCTGCTGGACATCTCGATCCGCCGCATGGGCCATGACGTGGTGCTGGCCGGGTCGCTCGCCGAGGCGCGCGAGAAGCTGGCGCAGGGCCGCTACAGCCTGGTGTTGACCGACATGCGCCTGGGCGACGGCCTGGGCATCGAGATCGTGCGCCAGCTGTCGGCCGCGCCGGAGCGCATCCCGGTGGCGGTCATCACCGCCTACGGCAGCGCCGACAACGCTGTGGAAGCACTCAAGGCCGGCGCCTTCGACTACATCGCCAAGCCGGTCTCGCTGGAGCAGCTGCGCAGCCTGGTGCTGAACGCGCTGGGCCGCCAGCAGCGCGACAGCACCGATGCCGAAGCCGCCGCGGCCGAGCAGGCCGCAGACCGCGCCGCCGCCCTGCTTCCTGGCCATTCCGCCGCCATGCAGGAGGTGCGCCGCTCGCTGTCGCGGCTGGCGCGCAGCATGGCGCCGGTGGTGATCAGCGGCGAATCCGGCAGCGGCAAGGAGCGCGCCGCGCGCGCCATCCACGCCACCAGCGGGCGCGCCGCGCATCCGTTTATCGCCGTCAACTGCGGCGCCATCCCCGAGAACCTGATGGAGTCC
Source organism: Cupriavidus sp. FW305-46 (assembly GCF_058787075.1). Classification (NCBI taxonomy): domain Bacteria; kingdom Pseudomonadati; phylum Pseudomonadota; class Betaproteobacteria; order Burkholderiales; family Burkholderiaceae; genus Cupriavidus; species Cupriavidus sp. FW305-46. Next base: position 128,906 of record NZ_JBYSZI010000006.1, on the reverse strand, counting down.
GAGTTCTTCGGCCATGTCAAAGGCGCCTTCACCGGTGCCGACGGGGAGCGTGGCGGCTTCTTCCAGTCCGCCAACGGCGGCACGCTGCTGCTCGACGAGGTGGCCGACCTGCCGCTGCCGATGCAGGTCAAGCTGCTGCGCGCGCTGCAGGAGCGCCGCGTGCGCAAGATCGGCGCCAGCCGCGAAGACGCCGTCGACGTGCGCGTGATGTGCGCCAGCCACAAGGACCTGGCGGCGATGGTGGCGGCCGGCCAGTTCCGGCAGGACTTGTACTACCGCCTGAACGTGCTGGCGCTGCGCATGCCCACGCTGCGCGAGCGCGGCGAAGACATCCCGGTGCTGGCGCACGCCATCCTGGACCACCTGGCGGTGCGCTACGGCGACCCGCGCCCCAGGCGGCTGTCGCCGGCGGCGCTGCAACGGCTGGTGGCCTATCCCTTCCCCGGCAATGTGCGCGAGCTGGAGAACCTGCTGGAGCGCGCCTACGCCTTTGCCGAGAGCGAAGAGATCGAGCTGGCCGACCTGGGCCCGCTGGACGCCGGCGCCGAGCGCGCCGGGCTGATGCATGCCCCGGCGCCGGCGATGGCGCCCACCAACTATTCCGCCCCCTGGGGCGCCGCAGGCATGTGGGCGCCAGTGCCGCCGGCCGCCGCGCCCGCGCCGGCCCCGGCAGAGCCGCCCCCGGCCAGCGCGCCCGAGCCCGAGCCCGCCGGCGATCCCGCCGAACGCGCCTGCCGCGGCATCGTCTTCCCGATCGACCTGCAAGCCAGGCTGGAAGCCGTGGAGCGCGAGCTGATCCTGCAGGCGCTGGCGCAGACCAACTTCAACCGCACCGCGGCCGCGCCGCTGCTGGGCCTGAACCTGCGCCAGCTGCGCTACCGCATCCAGCAACTGGGCATCCGCGAAGCCATGGACGCCGCCGACCGTAGCACCGTGGAAGGCGAGGGCACGCCATGACCAAGCCCGCGCACCGCTACCTGCCCGATGCCGACGGCTGGGTCCCCGCCGCGCGCCGCGTGCCGTCGCCCAACTTCGACGCGCGCCCGGCCGGCATGCCGGTGGACCTGGTGGTGCTGCACAACATCAGCCTGCCGCCTGGCCAGTTCGGCAGCGGCGACATCGAGGCCTTCTTCCAGAACCGGCTCGATCCCAACAAGCACCCGTTCTTTGCCACCATCCACCAGGTGCAGGTGTCCGCGCACTTCCTGGTCACCCGCGAGGGGGAGCTGGTGCAGTTTGTCCCATGCACGCAGCGGGCCTGGCACGCCGGGCAGTCAGACTTCTTCGGCCGTGCCCGCTGCAATGATTTTTCCATCGGCATCGAGATCGAGGGCTGCGACGACCTGCCGTTCACCCTGGCCCAGTACGACACCGTGGCCGCGCTGGTGCCCGCGCTGCTGGCCGCCTACCCGGTGCGCGCGATTGCCGGCCACAGCGACATCGCCCCGGGGCGCAAGACCGATCCCGGCCCGCATTTCGACTGGGCGCGCTTTGCCAGGCAGGCGGGCGTGGCGCCGGGCATGTTGCCCTACCAGTGCCCGGGCGCGGCTGGCCAGGTGACGAATCCTTAACCTCATTCCCCATCCCCGTGCGCCCCGTTCCGGCGCACATGCCCCACCTCCGGGTGGGGCTATCGCAACGTCGCAACAATCAAAAAAATTTTTGTGAAATGTGCAGTTGCGAACGGTCTGACGAAAACCCTTGCGAGTACTAGGCTTGCGGGCATGTGGCGCTGCCGCATCGGCGCAACCGCCCCCGAAAAAGCGCTTGTCAAGACTGGTCATTCGGATTCGTTTCACTATACTTAGCCCAGTTTTACGCGTCACACACTATATCTAGTAGTCAAACCGGGGAGCCGGCCCAAGGGCGAGTCAGGGATCACGAAGTTCGTGCATCGTCTCGAAACCGCCCGCTAAGGCCAGCGAATCACAAGAGTCCCTGGCGAAATGTTCACGTAAAGGCAGTCTGTCCGCCCCGACTTCACGCCGGGAGGGACGTTCTTTTCGCCGCATTTCGCCAGGGACTCTTTTGTCTCTTATTTCCAGGGTAAAAACAGGAGTTCTCATGCAAACGGCCCAGAACGAAATCACCACGGGTGGCGCCGCCGCCGGTATCGCACCGACCGCGCAGCAGACCCCCACCGCCGCTACCACGAATTACCCGGATCACAAGATCATTCGTCGCAACGGCGCCGTGGTGGCTTTCGAGCCGTCCAAGATCGCGGTCGCCATGACCAAGGCCTTCCTCGCCGTGAACGGCGGGCAGGGCGCTGCCTCCGCGCGCGTGCGCGAGATCGTCGAGCAACTGACCGACAACGTCGTGCGCGCACTGGTGCGCAGCCGCCCGAGCGGTGGCGCCATCCATATCGAAGACGTGCAGGATCAGGTTGAGCTGTCCCTGATGCGCTCGGGCGAGCATGAAGTGGCCCGCGCCTACGTGCTGTACCGCGAAAAGCGCAAGGCCGAGCGTGCCAGCGCCAGCGCCGAGGCCGTGGCCCGCGTGCAGGAAGGCGGCATCAGCGTCAACGTGAGCGACGCCGGCGTGACCAAGCCGCTGGACATCGTCGCCCTGCACGAACTGCTCGACAACGCCTGCGCCGGCCTGGGCAAGGCCGTCAGCGCCGAGCCGATCCTCAAGGAAACGCTCAAGAACCTGTACGAAGGCGTGCCGATGACGCAGGTGTACGACTCCGCCATCCTGGCCGCGCGTACCCTGATCGAAAAGGACCCGGACTACAGCCAGGTCACCGCCCGTATCCTGCTGCACACCATCCGCAAGGAAATCCTGGGTGCCGAAGTGACGCAGGCCGAGATGACCACGCGTTACGCCGAGTACTTCCCGAAATTCATCGCGCGCGGCATCAAGGCCGAGCTGCTGGACGAAAAGCTGGCCACCTTCGACCTGGCCCGCCTGGGCGCCGCGCTGGACGCCGGCCGTGACTTCCAGTTCAACTACCTGGGCCTGCAGACCCTGTATGACCGCTACTTCCTGCACATCGATGAAACCCGCATCGAAATGCCGCAGGCCTTCTTCATGCGCGTCGCCATGGGCCTGGCCCTCAACGAAACCGACCGCGAAGCGCGCGCCATCGAGTTCTACCAGCTGCTGTCGTCGTTCGACTTCATGTCGTCCACGCCGACCCTGTTCAACTCGGGCACCCAGCGCTCGCAGCTGTCGTCGTGCTACCTGACCACCGTCTCGGACGACCTGGAAGGCATCTACGAAGCGCTGAAGGAAAACGCGCTGCTGTCCAAGTTCGCCGGCGGCCTGGGCAATGACTGGACCAACGTGCGCGCACTGGGCTCGCACATCAAGGGCACCAACGGCAAGTCGCAGGGCGTGGTGCCGTTCCTGAAGGTGGTGAACGACACCGCCGTGGCCGTGAACCAGGGCGGCAAGCGCAAGGGCGCCGTCTGCGCCTACCTGGAAACGTGGCACCTGGACATCGAAGAATTCCTGGAGCTGCGCAAGAACACCGGCGACGACCGCCGCCGCACCCACGACATGAACACGGCCAACTGGATTCCGGACCTGTTCATGAAGCGCGTGATGGAAAACGGCGAATGGACGCTGTTCTCGCCGTCCACCTGCCCGGACCTGCACGACAAGGTCGGCAAGGCGTTCGAGCAGGCCTACCTCGGCTACGAAGCCAAGGCTGCAAGCGGCGAACTGAAGCTGTTCAAGAAGATCCCGGCCATGCAGCTCTGGCGCAAGATGCTGGGCATGTTGTTCGAAACCGGCCACCCGTGGATCACCTTCAAGGATCCGTGCAACATCCGCAGCCCGCAGCAGCACGTCGGCGTCGTCCACAGCTCCAACCTGTGCACGGAAATCACGCTGAACACCAATGACAGCGAAATCGCCGTCTGCAACCTGGGCTCGGTCAACCTGGTCGCCCACCTGGCCAAGCAGGCCGATGGCTCGTACGTGCTCGACCACGCCAAGCTGCAGAAGACCATCCGCACCGCCATGCGGATGCTCGACAACGTCATCGACATCAACTACTACGCTGTCGAGAAGGCCCGCAACTCCAACCTGCGCCACCGTCCGGTCGGCATGGGCATCATGGGCTTCCAGGACTGCCTGCACGTGCTGCGCACGCCGTACGCCAGCGACGCCGCGGTGAAGTTCGCCGACACCTCGATGGAAGCCGTGTGCTACTACGCCTACCAGGCCTCCACCGAGCTGGCCGAAGAGCGTGGCCGCTACGAGACCTACACCGGCTCGCTGTGGGACCGCGGCATCCTGCCGCAGGACTCGCTCAAGCTGCTGGCCGAAGAGCGCGGCGGCTACCTGGACGTGGACCTGTCGAGCAGCATGGACTGGGACAGCCTGCGCGCCCGCATCAAGCAGCACGGCATGCGCAACTCGAACTGCATCGCCATCGCGCCGACTGCCACGATCTCGAACATCATCGGCGTGTCCGCTTGCATCGAGCCGACGTTCCAGAACCTGTACGTCAAGTCGAACCTGTCGGGCGAGTTCACCGTGGTCAATGACTACCTGGTGCGCGACCTGAAGGAACGCGGCCTGTGGGACGAAGTGATGGTCGCCGACCTGAAGTACTTCGACGGCTCGCTGTCGCGCATCGACCGCATCCCGCAAGACCTGCGCGACATCTACGCCACCGCGTTCGAAGTCGAGCCGACCTGGCTGGTCGAAGCCGCCAGCCGCCGCCAGAAGTGGATCGACCAGGCCCAGTCCCTGAACATCTACATGGCCGGCGCCTCGGGCAAGAAGCTGGACGACACCTACAAGCTGGCCTGGCTGCGCGGCCTGAAGACCACGTACTACCTGCGCACCATGGCGGCCACGCACGTGGAGAAGTCCACCGTGTCGCGCGGCTCGCTGAATGCGGTGTCGTCGGGTAGCGACAGCAGCTCTGCCATGGACGCCGCCGCAGCCGCAGCACCGGCCATGCCGGAAGCGGAAGGCGCGGTTTGCACGATGCGCCCGGGTGATCCTGGCTTCGAAGAGTGCGAAGCCTGCCAATAAGGCAAAAAGAAGACTAGAGAGCAAAAAACCGCCCCCTGTTTGCTCCCCTCTCCCGCATGCGGGAGAGGGGCGGGGGTGAGGGCCGGCGCATCAACGAAGTGAAGCGTCAAACCTGACCAACCACCGCGCCCCCCAAACCGAATCACGGAGAACCACATCATGCTGAGCTGGGACGACGACGTTCAAGCCACCCCGCAGGCCGCACCGCAGCCTGCCCTGCAACCCGCAGCAACGGCTGCCACCGCTGACCAGCAAGGCGTCCTGCCGCCGAGCGCCACGCAAGCCGGCATCCTGGGCAACAACCCCAACGCCGCCGCCGCGCAAAGCAACCGCCGCGTCAACGCCGCCGACAAGCGCGTCATCAACGGCTCGACCGACGTCAACCAGCTCGTCCCGTTCAAGTACAAGTGGGCGTGGGAAAAGTACCTGGCTGGCTGCGCCAACCACTGGATGCCGCAGGAAATCAACATGTCGCGCGACATCGCGACGTGGAAAGACCCCAATGGCCTGACCGAAGACGAGCGCCGCATCATCAAGCGCAACCTCGGCTTCTTCGTCACCGCCGACTCGCTGGCCGCCAACAACATCGTGCTGGGCACCTACCGCCAGATCACCGCGCCGGAATGCCGCCAGTACCTGCTGCGCCAGGCCTTTGAAGAGGCCATCCACACGCACGCTTACCAGTACATCGTTGAATCGCTGGGCCTGAACGAAGCCGAGATCTTCAACGCGTACCACGAAGTGCAGTCGATCCGCGACAAGGACGAGTTCCTGATCCCGTTCATCGACACGCTGACCGACCCGTCGTTCAAGACCGGCACGCCGGAAAACGACCAGAAGCTGCTGAAGTCGCTGATCGTGTTCGCCTGCATCATGGAAGGGCTGTTCTTCTATGTGGGCTTCACGCAGATCCTGGCGATGGGGCGGCAGAACAAGATGACTGGGGCGGCGGAGCAGTATCAGTACATCCTGCGGGATGAGTCGTTGCACTGCAATTTTGGGATTGATCTGATTAACCAGATCAAGCTGGAGAATCCGCATCTTTGGACGGCGGAGTTTAAGGCTGAGATTACGGAGTTGTTCAAGAAGGCTGTTGATCTTGAATATCGCTACGCTGAGGACACGATGCCGCGTGGCGTGCTGGGTCTGAATGCGCCGATGTTCAAGTCGTATCTGCGGTTCATCTGCAATCGTCGGTGCCAGCAGATTGGTCTTGACCAGCTGTTCCCGAATGAGGAGAACCCGTTCCCGTGGATGAGCGAGATGATCGATCTGAAGAAGGAGCGGAACTTCTTTGAGACTCGGGTTATTGAGTATCAGACGGGTGGGGCGTTGAGCTGGGATTGATGAATTCGGAGCCCGCGTTGTGAAAAAAAGGGAGCCTAACGGGCTCCCTTTTTTTCACCACTGGAAATTGAGATACTATTGGCAATCCTGGTCGCAGATGAAACAAAGCTGTTCGCCGTCAAATGCGATGGCAAGCGAACTGATAGCTGGCGGTGATTTGGCTTACAATCACCTCCAACCTTAATGCGGTTAGAACGCTATGTTGACTAAGCTTGAAGCACACGGGTTCAAAAATTTATTAGATTTTTCCGTCTCATTTGGCCCTTTTAATTGCATTGCGGGGCTGAATGGTGTGGGGAAGTCGAACATCTTCGATGCGATCAGATTCCTCTCATTGCTGGGGGATAAGTCCATTGTTGAGGCAGCTTTGGAAGTGCGGGATTCCGAGTCTTCAGATCCTCTCGACATTTTCTGGACTAGCGGGGGGGTTCGCGCGGATCGGCTCTCCATGGCGGCAGAAATGATTGTTCCTTTAGATCTAGTGGATGACTTCGGCCGGAAAGCGCGTGCTACCTCAACGTTCTTGCGTTATGAAATAGAGCTGGCTCGAAATCCAGAAGAGGAATCAAATGGATCGTTAGGGCTTTATCTTGTGCGTGAGGCGCTAAGCTATATTAATAAGGGAGAGGCGGTTAATAAGCTACATTTCCCTCTTAGTGCATCTTTGTTTCGCGATCAGGTTGTTATTAACAATAGAAAGGGCGCTGGATATATCTCAACGAAGATATCCGGTGACGGTATCACTGAAATTCATCTGCATCAGGATGGTGGTAGCGGTGGCCAACCCCAAAAGATACCTGCACATCGTATCCCGAAGACTGTTGTGGCAAATACGAATAGTGCCGTTTGGCCGACGGTTCTCGCTGCGCGAAGGGAGATGCAGTCTTGGCGCTTCCTCTCTCTAGAACCAAGTGCCATGCGTCGCTCGAATAAGATGCATGAAGAGAGCAGTGTCGGAGTTGATGGCGGCAGATTAGCTGCGACGCTATATAAGCTCCAGCGGCAAGATCCGAGTGTCTGCTCACGTATTGCCAGTCGTCTTTCCGAAATTGTGCCAACCTCGGACGTCAGGATTGATGTTGATCAAGTCCGTCAACTACTGACTATTGAAGTAAAAGAACGATCTGGCGCTTTTCTACCAGCTCGCGCTTTGTCGGATGGAACTCTTCGCTTCTTGGCATTATGCATTATGTCTGAGGATCCAAATTTTAATGGGCTTCTGTGTTTTGAGGAGCCGGAGAATGGTATCCATCCGGCAAAGATGGATGCCATGCTTAATTTGCTCAAGGAATTGGCGGTTGATGCTAACCACCCGGCGGGTGAGGATAATCCGATGCGGCAGATATTTATCGCTACGCATTCTCCTGTTTTGGTCAAGCTTGAAAGTCCCGATGATCTTATTTATGCGGATGTCGTTAAAGTTCGAGGACTCGATGGGAGACCCACTTCGACCATTCGTTGTAAAAGTTTGCAGGAAGGTTGGCGTAGTAAAACTGATGATGGCACGTGCGTTGATCGAGGGTCGATTGTCGCATACCTTGCCCTTCCCCCTAATGCTCAGATTGAGCTTGATTTGGCTGACTGAGAGGGGACAGAACAAATGAAGGTTCGTTTTATCTTGACGGGTGAGGGTACGTCAGATTTGAATTTGGTCGAGCATATCGAGAGCATTTTAATTGACGAGGGGTTCTCGGAGGTGAGCGGCGAGGCTCCTGACCTCCGTCTTTATAGAGCCCCAGTAGGACGTACGGTGCGCGATAAACTGCGCGCTTTGCTTAGGCACCATCCCAACGCCGACGTAATATTTGTTCACAGGGATGCAGACAACGCAGGCGTCGATGTGCGTGAGCAGGAAATCATGGATGCGGCGGGCGGATTAATAGATGTCGGTCGAGTAATACCAATTATCCCCGTAACCAAATTGGAGACTTGGCTGCTGACGGATCGTGATGCAATCAAGCGTGTGGCGGGAAACGCATCTCATAGGGGAGATCTGGGCTGTATCCCTGCTTTGCGCAATTTGGAAAATGTGCAGGACGCCAAAGGGCTTTTGCTAGATGCTCTTTGTGAGGCAAGTGAGACGCAAGGTGGTCATTTGAGGAAATTCAGAAATCGATTTTCTGAAATGCGAAGACGCTTAGCTTTCGATTTGGATCCAAATGGATCTGTTCGACAATTAAAATCCTATCAGCATTTCCGGGGCGCGATCACAGCGTTTTCACAGCAAAGGCTAAATGGTGTTGCGTAGGCCAATTTCAATGAGGGAAATGGGGGGGCTATTTCAGAATCAGAAATAGATATGTTTCCCTTTCGCCGCATTGGTCGTCACTGATAGACAATCTGGGATCCACAGCAAAGCATCTGTGAATCCCTTTCCGCTGCAGTTACTCGGAGGAAATTACGACAACTCTATTCCTTACTTCCACTTTGAGCGCTTGCCCGATCTTGAAGCCTGCCCGTTCCAACCATACTCCGCCTAAGCGAATCCATGGAACGCATCGCATCCCACTATAGCGATTACTTTCAGTTGCCTTGATGCGGAAATGCCTGTAGCTGGTTGTGAGTGTGCGCACGTGCGCAGTGGAAGATATCTTCCGCATAGCGAACTCCTAATTCGAAACTTGGATTCGCCCGTGCAAGCTGGGCGGCCGGGCACTTGAACACCGCCCGCAGATCGGCCCGCATGTTTCCCCTTTCGGGTCTTGTATCGATGCGCGCTGCCCGGCCTTAGCAGAAAGCTATGGAAGACACGCCACGACTGTCGGACGTGGCAACGCTGCGGGGGGTGTGTTCAGCACCGACAGCTAGGCTAAGGAATGCGGATACTGCCGCCAATGAGACAACTCTGCATTGCGGTATCGCAACCCACAGGCCCGCTCCAATTCTTCTTGATCGCCTAGCCAATCGGCTGGCGAAAGTATCTCTCGCCCAGATAGGCCAGATACGTTCGATACTCTGGTCGGCTAGCTGAACAGAGCTCCTCAAAGATCTCCTGGTAACTGATGGCATTGAACTTCAGTTCATCGCCAACCAGCTCTTGGAATCTCCGGATCTCGTCCCGATGACGCTCCCCGTATGGTCCCGGCCAATCGAAGTACACATACCGCAGCACCCAACGGTCTCCATACTGCCGAGCAAGCGCAAGGGCATGCTTAAGTAGCTGCGGCGCGCCAATGTGCCGGAACGCCTCCCGGCCCTCTTGCAGGGCTTCCGCGAGCGCCTGTGCCCGCGGCAACTCGACCTCTTCCCAGCGGCGACGCCCTTTTGCAAGGTATGGCGGCCTGAACGCCTCGCCCGCCTGCGTTGCCTTGCCGCGCAGCCATTCCGTGAACTTGCTCTCCACGCCGGCCATGACGCCGTTCGCCAGTGGCAGGCACACATCCAGGTTGGCGTGACTGTCGACGCCGGTGGACAGTTTGGATTCGAATAACGCTGCGGTGGGGCAGGAGGGTAGCGCCAGCGCTTTCATCAATGGCGTGGCATCCGCGGAATCGGTCCAGAAATCGAAGATGTTCGCGGCCAGCGCAGAAGACGAATGCAAGGCTCGCATCTTTGCCGGCTTGTCTCCACGCTCCAGCAGTTCACCGCCGTCGCCATTGGCAAACGCCGTCAACGTTGCTGGCGAAAGTGGTCGCATCAGATTCAGGTCCAGATGGGGGACATAACCGCGTGCGTCAAAGGCGATGCCCCGGTTCGCTGCCCATTCCTGTTGTTCCCTGCAAATGGCTGTTACAGACATGAATCGCCTCCGTCGAGCGCGTTCCCAAGCTGACTAGCGGTCATACAAGGGATCGTGGTTACAGATGACGATTGTTTGTCAGTCGGGCAGGGCAGGGAATCCGCCGAATGGTGGAGCGGGAAATATGCGCTGGCCGATGTCCGACATCGTCCCGCCCACGAGCCCACCTTGCTATCGCGACCTCTGACCATGGCTCCATCACCCGCGGCGCCCCCGGTCAACACAGTGCTGACGTGCCTCTCGCGTCTTTGGGAACTTGATCTGCCGTAAAGACAGCACTAAGTACGCCACGTATAGAACCTCAGCCCAACGACGAAAGGAGAGAACCATGGTTGATGTTCGAAATGCACTCCGAGACCGGGATGCGACAAGTACCGGTGGAACGCTCATCGGTACCGGCGACATGTGGCACCACAACGTTCGTGTAGCCGTGGACGGAGATTTCGCCACGTGCCCTGCGTGCAAAAAGGGCGGAAGGGTGGTCAATGACTGCTATCCGGCCTTTGACCTGATGGGCAAGCAGATACTCGTCGAAGGGGCGCGGGTGTATTGCTCTTGTGCCGTGAAGCCATTCGTCATTTCTTCCCAAAACAACTTCACCATAGAGGTGAATCAAGGAACATCCATTGCAGGCGCATCATGGAAAGAAGCCAACGCGCCGCAAACATTCAACAAGCTTTCGGAAGGCGTTACCGGCAACGAGCACACTTCGGATGAGGCAAGGATCTGCCCGAGTATGAGCAATGAAATGTTCCACAAGATAATGAGTCGGCTTCGTGATAAGGCGGTTCGCCTTTTAGGCGACCGCCTCGGCGAACTTGAGCGATGGAGCCGTGCGGATCAGGACAAGGTCAGTCTATGGTTCGGCTCTGCATTGCCCGAAACGCGAACTACCCTGCTCGACGGTCTCGTCCGGATCCGCGAAATTATGAAAGGCTTGACGGCAAAGAACTACGAGCGAAGCACGCCCGAAGCGCTTGCGCGGGTCGGATGTGTACCACGATCCGGGTCAGGGCAAATTCCCGCTTCTGCGAGCGTTTGCAAGCCGGACGGTACCTACACGATCTTCATCGGCGACATATTCTGCTCCCAACCAGATGAAAACAATCGCTATGACGGCATGCCTCTTGCAAAGGACTCCAAGCTGGTAACGTTGATTCACGAGGTGTCGCATTTTCCCGCTGCGATGAATACAGATGACCACTGGTACAGTATGACGCGGTCGCAGGAGCGGGCGGCTGCCCGCGATATGTTCTGCTTGAGCAATGCCGACAATATTGCCGCCTACGTGGTGAACATCCCGAACTGGAACGGGGATAAGCCGATTTGGAGGCAGCAATGAAGAGGATTCTCGTCTTGTTGGCACTCCTGCTTGCCACGCCCATACCTTCCTTCGGCTGCAGCTTGGGTAACCTGGAGTTGGATCCCATCTTCGAGCCGGGTGCTTCTCGTTTGTCTGCGCAAGAGATGCTGCGATTGGCCGACTGGCGGTCTGAACTGAGGCTCAGGTTTCCAAATGCGGGCGAGTTCTACGTTGAGGTCCAGGCAAACAAAGCTGCGGGCGTACCCGCTCGGCTTGCGGAAATCCGGCGGATACACCTAATGGAAGCCCTCCAGAACCTCGGCGTCGGGGTGGCTGATATCCAGGTGTCCAGAGTTGTCGAGAGAAGCGTTGACCCAGCGCACCTGGCAAGAACGGACCTGAAGCCGCAGGTAGTCCGCTACATCAATACTGCCGCTATTGCGATCAACCCCAGATGCCCACATGCTTGTTGTCCGGGGCCACAACCTATCCGGCACTGATCCAAGTATCAGGAGTGTCGTGGACCTCGGCTTCGCTCGACGGTGTCGTGTTGCTGCATGACATATCGACATGGGTCGGCGCGGCCGAGTTCTTGGAATGGTGCACATGATTTGAGGCCCGTCACCCGGCACGGATTTCGCATCTGGAGGGGACGCGGTTCAATCCGCCGAACCTTGCGATCAGCGCTGCGTTGAACCTCCGGGGCGTGGCGATGGGGCGCACGGCTATGGTCTGTGACGAGATCAGGGGCGGACGGCTGGTGAATGTCTTTGGCAAGCACGTACGCGCGCCGACGCGCCACATGCTGCTTGCTCGTGATCCTGAGGATCGGCGTGTGACGATCTTCTCGACGTGAATGAAGAGCGGGCACGCCTAAGGTCGCCTCTATTGCCCCCGCAATAACAAGGAATGCCGCTGCGTGAATGACGACGCCCCATACATTGCAGACCAAGAAATAGCCATGGAATACGCCTTCACTTTCAGATTTCTGCTGTCGCAGGCCGACCACGACATTGAAGCACTGGCCGAACGCCTGGGCGAGGCAGGTTGTGATGACGCACTCGTGGGTACCGGCCTGCCAGGACGCGTGGCGTTGTCATTTGTCCGCGAGGCAGATTCCGCTAAGTCGGCCATGGTAAGCGCCCTTGCCGATGCCCGGCGCGCCATGCCGTCCGCGACGCTGATCGAAGCGGTTCCCGATCTGGTGGGACTCACCGATATCGCCGATGCCGTCGGCATGTCCCGCCAGAACGTGCGCAAGTTGATGCTCGGCAATCCCGAGTCTTTCCCGGCGCCGGTGCATGAAGGCAGCACCACACTCTGGCACTTGCTGGATGTGCTGGTATGGCTGGATCAGCGCGATTACAGCATTGACCCGATCCTGTTGGATGTTGCCGCCACGGCCATGCAAGTCAATCTCGCACGGTGCGCCAGTCAGGTGGTGCCTGCCATGGCGCGGGAGTTTCGGGCGCTGGTGGGGTAGGGGCGACGCAATGGAACGCACCCAACCGTTCGATAGCCGGGGAGGGCGAGGAGCCGACCAAGGCTGGCGAATTACTCAGCGCTTCCGAACAAACCAATTCCCAGTGGTGGATCAAACGAATCGGCTTCATCGGTCCAACCGTCGAGGTTGCCGCATTTCAACCGGTAGGAAACTACAGCTTTCGTCTCGACGTTGACCAGTCGGCATCGTGTGCCCGGCGGAACGGTTCCCTTGAAAGGCCCGTGCCGCTGCAATACGTCAAGCGGGTTATCGTGCAGCGGAACGGGGGCTACTGCCGTTCGCCCCGCGACGTCGATGACATAGCCGCTGAACCAAGCGTATGCGAGGCACAACGCAGCAGCACATGCACTCCAGATGAATACCCTACCAATTGCCGGACGCGCCACCCTCGTAACCCTTCCCGTAGAACCTACGTTCGATAAGCCTGTTTGACTTTTCCAGTGCGGCGAGCAACTCCGCAGGGGATACTGGCGTCGGAAAATAGCGGGGGTCATGCGCCATGATGCCAATCATCTCCAGCACATCCGCGACATTCGAACTACATGAGTTATTGAGCACACTATACTCTGCGTCTACCATCACCCGTCTGTCCAGTTCATCGCGGAGAATGGTCTTCTCGCGCGGGGTAACCCATAGGTACAGCCCAGCCACATCGCGCTTGACCCTTTGCGTATTGCTCTTAAGGTATTCCGAAAGCGAGCCCTTGTAGTACCGTTCATGCGCTCGGCTGTACACCGTACCGTCGATTCCTATTGCAACGTGTCCGAAGGCGGAGGCAGGGCGTGGCAAGCTATCGAAGACAAACACTTCTACGTACTCTCGCTCGATATAGACTGACTTCGGTTCGTCATTACTGGCAGGTGTAGTCGTGCGCGTGGCGACCTTTGTCATCCGCTTGCCGTTTGGGGAAATGATCGTATTGGTCATGCTCATCCTTCCACATAAATTCCGACGTCTTCCGATTGCGCGACACTTGATAGCAGGTGCGTACGGCCATCGGCATCTGTCGTGCCATGTTCAACTTCACCATTTCCTCGCTTGATCGCGTAAGCAATATTCGGAACTGGATCCTGCGAGCTCCCGTCGCGAATAACATAGCGCTCGTCATATGCAAGCCCCAAAACACTATCTTCAGATGCTCCGCCATGGACAGCGTTACTCGCAATCTGTGCTTGGCCGTACCCGCTGCGAGAGACCTCGATCGTGAAATCGTGCTGGGTATGGAGAACGACGGGCCTGTTTGCGCACCTGCAATTGACGCGGGCGCCACTCACTAGGATTTGTTTGCCGAGAATGTCGAAAGCCGGGTAGCAATCGTTCATCACCGATCCGGTTGATTTGCAGGCCGGACACGTCGCAATGTCCCCTTCCACGCCGACGCTCACGCCATGGTGGATCATGTGGTTTGTATGGGCGATGAGTTGGCCACCTGTAGTGGTTGGGTCGCCATTCTTTAGTGCGTAACGAATATCTGGCATTGGTTCCCTTCGGCTGGAAGAAGCTCCATCAAGCGTGACAGAGCGCCACCATGGGATAGAACCGCGCGAACGTTGCGACGTCAATAGAGAGAACATCTTCCGCGGCGCCCGATCAACGCAGTGCCGGGGTACCCCCACGCATCTTCGGGATGTTGATCTGCCGTAAAGACAGCACTAAATACACCGCGTATAGAGCTTCTGCGCAACTTCGAGATGAAGGCCCGGATGTGCGATCAGTTCTGCATCGCCGATGCGAACAACATTGCAGGCTATATCGTCAACATCGGAGATTGATCATGCTGCGAAGACTCACCGCTGCCCTGCTGTTCAAGTGGTGCAGCCCCACATTCCCTTGCGCGCTGATCGGCCTCGAGCACGAACTCAGCTTTGGCAACGCCGACAGCGTCTTGCCGGCAGCGGAAGTACGCAAGCTGGCCGAGTGGAACGCAAGAATGAAGAGAGCTTTCCCAGTGGAGGGCAATATGCCGTCTTTGTCAGGCGAGCATACAGCGGACGGCCATCGATGAATCTAGCCATGATGCGCCTGGAAAGCGCCAAGGCAGCTTTGGGGGCCATCGGTCTGGTGCCGGAGCGGATCGAGCATTCGGAAATCGATACCGCGATTCTTGAGCTTCGGACCAGTGGTAAGAGCGTGGGTCCAGTAAGCGAGGTCTATGTAGCATTTCAACCGGCCTGTCCGCATCCGTGTTGCCTTGGGCCACAGCCAATCCGGTAGAAACCAATCCCGGGACTGGAGGGACCTTCTTGTACAAAAGGAGGCCAGACAAATGAAATAATTTGCTTGCAAGATACCCGGCCTTGCCCTGTCTTCGGTGCTGCTAATGGGTGCCGGAGTCCTGGCCGTACTCCTATATCCATTCTCGCTCTCAAGCGACAATACGACGATCGATGTCATCTACATGCAGTACGCCTGCGGGGACTGCTACGTACAGTACCGCGTGCTAAGGGCTGGTGAACGAGGGGGGCAGATGCAAGCCAGAACGTTCGATAACGAGAACGATACCCCGATGCGGTTCATTGGCTGGGATGTCGTTGTTCTATACAAGGGCTCTGACCAGCCGCTTATCAAGTATGTGGACCCAAGCACCGCCTCACGCAATGACTGCATGAGCCCCGTCGTCCGCTTGCGGGGGCGGTTCAAGCGCAAGCTGATCTACATGTTCCTCTACTCCGGCGACAGATACGATGGCATCTACTTTGATGCGGACACGGCATCGATCGTCCCGAACGGCATCCACGGCTGCAGGCCGAGTCGCGGGGCGTCGATCCGATAGTCTATCGATCCGTAGGGCGCTCCCCGGTCCTTGCCATGAGACAGGTCGCATAGGCCATGACCATTGATCACGAAACCAAATCGGCTGGCGACGTCGCAATGGTGCGGCGGGCCGTCGCAACCGTCTACGGCATAGACGCGATCGAAGTGCATGAAGTCGTGCACGGGGTGAATCGAACATTCTCGCTGACGGATTCCGCCGATCGGACCTACTACCTTCGTCTGTACAGAACCCATGGACGAGGCGAAGTCGAGATCGACGCCGAGCTGCGTTTGCTAGCGCGAATCGAGCGGGATGATCTGCTGGAAGTATCGAGTGCACATTCAACGCTCCGGGGCGGAAGGCGCTTTCGTCTTGCCTTGTCGGACGGTGCTATACGTCATGCAGCTTTGTTTGACGCGGCAGTGGGACGTCCTGTGGAGATGACCTGTGATGATCTCGCTGCAGCCGCGAACGCGCTGAAGCGTCTTCATGCGCAGCCTGCGTTGGGCGAGCTCGCACCAAGCAGACATATTGCAGAGCTTGGTGAGGCATATCGGACGCTGAACCGTTTGGCCGAAGCGTTCGCCTTTGCCGGTAGCGCAGCAGCGACAGTCAGGGACCGTTGCAAGCACTTGGCGGCTGCCGGTTGGCCGCCTGCCGGTATGCCCATCGGCTTCTGCCATGGCGATTTCCGAATGGCGAATATGCGGATCGAAGGCAGGCGAGTCACGTTGTTCGACTTCGACGACTGTGGATGCGGGCCGCAATGGTTTGACCTGGCCACCATTGGATGGTGGCTCGAGACCGAAGGCCGAGACGATTCAGCGTCTTTGTGGCGTGCGTTCGTCAATGCCTATATGCCAGCGTTGTATGGCTCCCCGGGGTTTCGCCATTCGATCCCTGCTCTGGTCCTGCTTAACGAGATCAGGTCGATCGGCATTCTCCTTGATTACTGTCTACTGGAGGAGACCACTTGGCGCGAGCTGTGCAAACGTGTGGATGATCTGAGCTACCGCGCAGTGTCAGGTCAGTTGGCCATTGACCGTTGGTTCGCGTAAGCAAGAAGGAAATACCAGCGAAGGGGCTCTCATGAAGATTGAGATCCGCACTGCGAGGCATAGCGATCTCGAATGGTACAAGCTTCTGCATTCCGACGAGGCGTTCAACCGATGGATCGCGCGAAGCATCAACGATCCGCAGTCCATGGAGAACGTCCCGGCCAGATTTGTCGGCGTGCGTATCGTTGGTGCTACTTGATACAGCGTTGTGCAAAGAGCCTTCCCGGCACACGTTCGGGAGGTGGGCCACCCATTCCTCTAGTTGACGTTGCGCCCCTTCCCATCCCAGTACGGCGCCCGCAACTCCCTCTTGAGAATCTTGCCCGCAGCGGACAACGGCATCGCGGTACGGAATTCCACCGACTTCGGGCATTTATAGCCCGCGATGAACTGCCGGCAGTGCTCCCTGATCTCGCCTTCGCTCACCGCTGCACCTGGCTTGGCAACAACGATCGCATGCACGGACTCGCCCCATACCGGATGGGGGATGCCAATGGCTGCGCACATTGCCACGTCGGGATGGCGGCCAATGGCATTCTCGACTTCTGCCGAGTACACGTTCTCGCCGCCGCTGACGATCATGTCCTTCAGGCGGTCGACAATGAAGATATGGCCCTCTTCATCCATGTATGCGCCATCCCCGGTGTGGAGCCAGCCGTCGCGCAGGGCGCGGGCAGTTTCCTCGGGCTTGTTCCAGTAGCCACGGGTGACGCTCGGCCCGCGAACGATCAGTTGGCCCACCGAGCCGCGGGGCAGTTCTGCGCCATCGGCATCGACAATCTTTACGGCGAGTCCGTATGCCGGCCTGCCGACCGAAAGATGCAAGCCGCGTGTGCGGGCGGCCTCGCCATGGTTCTCGGGCGGATTCGTGCAGACAATCATGGTCTCTGTCAGCCCGTATGAGTGCGCAAAGTCCACACCCGGCAGCTTTGCCAATGTCTGCTCAAGTACCGATGCAATGATCGGCGATGCGCCATAGCCGATCCGGCGCAGGGTGGAAAGGTTGCGCTTGCCGAAATCCGGGTGCTGGATCAGCATCTGGATCATTGTCGGCACGAGGCCGAGATCCGTGATGCCCTCGCGTTCGATGGTCTCGAGCGCCTCGCCTGCTTCGAACGACGGCACGATGACGTGAGTCTCGCCGGCGATGAATTGCATCAGCAGCCGGTTCATCGCTGCGATATGAAAGAAGGGGCCGGAGTGCAGCACGCGGCCGTTCCGGATTGGCGGCGTATCGGCCATGCGCTGGATGCAGCCAGTCCACAGGCTCATGTGGGTCATCATGACGCCCTTCGGGAAGCCGGTGGTGCCGCCTGTGTACATCACAATGGCGAGGTCTTCGTAGCCGCGATGGGCATCGTTGGCCGGCGCCGCTTCTCGAATCAGCGTGTCGAACGACAGCATGCCGGCGGGCGCCTCGCCATCGCCGGCATGGATCAGAATCGGTGAGCGCCGGGCGGTCGTGCGGATGCCATCCGCCATGTGCAGGAAGTTGTCGTCGACGATCAGGATGCCGGTGTCGCAGTCATCGAGGGAATAGACCACTTCCGGCACGCTCCACCGCGAGTTGACCGGATTCAGCACACCGCCGCCCCACCAGACGGCCATCGCATATTCGAGATAGCGGTCGGAGTTGAGCGCAAGCATTCCGACCCGGTCGCCGCGCCCCATGCCCAGGGTCTGGAGCGCACCCGCCAGTCTGGCAACGCGGTCACCGAACTCGCGGAATGTGCGCTGGCGCCCGCGGAAGATCGTGGCCACTTTCTCCGGCGATTGCTGAAGGGATCGGTGCAGGGTATCGGTCAGGTTCACGGGAGATGCTCCGTCATGTCATGCTGCAAAGAGAAGCGATTGAACCTTCGGGCACGGACTTGCGGCACAGGGTTATCCCGGTAACGAAGGCTGCCCCACCCGATCCGGGTTGGGCGAGCGTGGCATGCGTTCGTGCCGCGGGACGCAAGCAACTCTGTCCTGATCGTCGACACGCCGACGTAGGCATACGCAGGCTCTCCCAGCTCGATGCTGCGATATGTCCAGAACCTTAGCCACCCGAAACAAATGTAATCGTCTGTTAATGCCACGTGCCACCGCTCTGCTTTGGTATCAAAAGCGCGCTTCCCCTTTGGTACGATCCCGCTCTTTCCGCCAGCGCCCGCCATCGTGAATCGCCGCCATGTATCGTTGTTTCGTGAATATTGCGCACGGTGGCTCGCACGCATCCCACCGCTCTGCGCCGCCGGCAGCACCATAGCCAGACGCGGTTTCAACGGCGCGATGCGCCGCCTTCGTCACCCGACGCGACGCGGCATCGTGCTGACGCTCGCCGCATTGCCGGCGCTGTTCCTGCTATATGTGCTTGCGCTCGTGCCATTCACGCCGGGCATCGGAGACATTCGCAAAGCCCGTGTCGACCGGCCAGCGTTGATTGTGTCGGCCGACGGCAGGCTGATAGACGAATTCAAACCGGCCAATCGCGAGTGGGTGTCGCTCGGGCGGATATCGCGGTACATGGTGGAAGCGTTGATCGCAACTGAAGACCGGCGCTTCCGTGAGCATTTCGGCATCGACTGGATGCGTACTGCGTCGGCTGCGCTGCATACGTTTTCCGGTGACCGGCAGGGCGGCTCGACGATCACGCAGCAGCTCGCGCGCAACCTGTATCCCGAGGAGATCGGCCGCGCACCGACCCTCGCGCGCAAGCTCAGGGAAGCGATCACGGCGTTCAAGATCGAAGCCGTGTACAGCAAGGATCAGATCCTCGAGACGTACCTGAATACAGTGCCGTTCCTGTATAACGCCTACGGCGTGGAAATGGCCGCACGCACCTATTTTGGCAAATCGGCCCATCAGCTCGACATTCTCGAGAGCGCAACGCTAGTCGGCATGCTGAAGGCCAACAGCACTTACAACCCTGTGCTCAATCCCGATCGCGCGGTGCAGCGGCGCAATACCGTGCTCGGGCAGATGAATAAGTATGGGAAGCTCAATCCCGATGCCTATAACTGGTTGAAGCGACAACCGCTCAACGTCAATTTCGCATTGCAGACCGCGCAACCGGGCGCCGCACCGCATTTTTCGGCGCAGCTGCGCAAGTGGCTGATCGCGTGGGCCGATCGCAACGGCTACAACATCTATGCCGACGGGCTGGTCGTGCGCACTACCTTGGATTTCCGTCTGCAGGCGATGGCAACGCAGGCGGTGGACTGGCAGGCGAACCAGTTGCAATGGATCGCGAACGAAGCCTGGAACGAACGCACGGGCTGCTGGCCGGGCAACGAACTGTTCCAGGCATTCATCCGGCAAACGCCCGACTATCGCGCTGCACGCGATGCTGGCCGATCGGACCTGGCAGCACTCAGGAAGCTCGCCACGAACCCTGCCTTTGTCCGCGCGCTTTGCCGGAGCAAGACTCAGGTCCAGGCCGGCTTTGTCGCGATCGATCCACGCAACGGCGATATCAAGGCATGGGTCGGCAGTCGCAATTTCAGCGATGCACCGTTCGATCATGTGCAGCAGGCACGGCGTCAGCCGGGTTCGACATTCAAGCCGTTCGTCTATGGCGCGGCGTTCGCGGACGGGGCGCGGCCGAGCGATACGATCGTAGACCGGAACGTCGTCATTCCACTGGCCGGGGATGCGGTCTGGCGGCCTACCGATGCGGAACCGCCCACCGGCCGGCCGATGACGCTGCGCGACGCGCTGGCGTATTCGCGCAACCGCGTCACCGCGCAGCTCATGCAAAAGGAAGGCCCCGAGAAGGTCGCACGGCTCGCGCGCGCGATGGGCGTGCGCGAGAGTCCGCTCGAAGCGGTGCCGTCGCTAGCGCTCGGCACCAGCCCGGTCACGCTCAAGGAAATGGTCTCCGCGTATAGCACGATCGTGAACCGCGGAGCCTATATCGAACCGCGCATGGTCACTCGCATCGAGGATCACGACGGCAAGGTGCTCGCCGAGTTCGCGAAGGCAGCGCCAGAGCAGGCACTGCCCGCCGGTGCAGCGCAAACGCTCGTCGACGTGATGCGCGACGTCGTCAGCCGGGGCACCGGCGCGGGTATCCGGACGCGCTTCGGGATTCGCGCCGACGTGGCCGGGAAAACGGGCACGACGCAGGACAACACGGATGGCTGGTTCATCCTGATGCATCCGCAACTGGTCGCGGGCGCGTGGGTGGGTTTCGACGATGGACGTGTGACGCTCGGCAACCATTGGGGCCAGGGCGCGCACAGCGCCCTGCCGATGGTGGGCGCGTTCTACGACATGGCGTTGCGCGCGCGGGCGATCGATCCCGATGCGCGGCTCGGCCCCGAGAGCCGGCCGTCTCGCACGGTCCGTGCGCAACGGCATCGGCAGTTCCTCTTCTGGAGGTTCTGATGTCGGGCGTTCGCAACGCTCAGAGAATGCTCTTGAACGCTTGCCGTTCGCGACGCGATATACGCGATCTGACGCCTGGACCAGCGCATGGCGATGCGTAATCACGATTAGCGTTGGTACCCGTTGCCGGACGCGTGCGAAGATTCGCGCCTCGCGTTCTGGGCCACGTAGCGCAGCACGGCTGCCTCGAAGACTTCTGCCTTGCCGGCAGAGCGGGTGTAGTAGGTTTTCTTGGAAATGCCGGCGGCGGCAATGGCCTCCACGCTGGTGGCGCCAAAGCCATGCTCGATGAAGAGCCGGGCGGCGTGAACCATGCACTACACCTCTGGCTGTGGCCGATCGCAAGCGGCTGTCCAGGGGCTTAGCCAGCTCTCAGCCATTTGTAGGCTCAACCTTACAATGGCCCGCCGTTGTCCCATCCGCGGCTCGGCTCGGCGACGGGCTCTGATTGAGGAGCGGTCGCTGGCTTCCTGCCACTCTTCCATCCGCGACTTGGCTCGGCTGCAGGCTCAAGTCGAGGCGGCGGGGCGTGGCGGTTCGCTCGCGGCCTGCCAGGCGGCGGGGTCGGAGCGGTCGCTTGCCCCGGCGCGCAAAGGGCGGCGACAGAATCGCGCTCGTCCCCTGTAGCCGTATGGACGATCGCTGTTGCTTCGTCCATGTTCAGGTCATCATCCGCTAGTACGCGCAGACATTCGATTAGATTTTCTCTGGTAGGGCGATAGTGCCCACTGGCGTTGGAGATTTCGCGAAGGATGCCATTTTCGACCACAATCTCGCCAGCGCAGATCACATTATTGCCAGCATTGAGCGACGAGTGATTGAATTGCGAGCTGACGTTGCCGACCAGGCGCCCGTTTTCGGTGCTGTTCTGCACGAACAGGTTTCCGTAGAGATCCATGGCATAGATCGTGATGCCCCTGGGCGTCGAATACCAGGCACCGTTGCGGCTAAGCCGCCCATTTGACACGGTAAGCATCGTTCCAAGGCGCTCATGCTTGCGCATATAGTGGACATACATGCTTTGGCTTGAGATGGGAGCCAGCTTCTCGTAGGCAGTGAAGTCCTCTGGCCTGAACTGATCGAACTGTCGACCTTGGACCAACGGAGATGGCTGCCTTGTGTGAGCATCATGGGCGAAGCTTCCGCCAACCGGCGAAATCGTCTGGTCCAATCCATACGTTCCCGCACGGCGAAACTGGTCCCTGGCTTGATTGAACAGCACTCGCTCGACGGAGTAGCCAGCTTGAAGGGGAACTCCTGTGCGGGGGCCGGAGAGTTGCTTCTTGCGTTCGAACTGCTCGTAGCTCATAAGTAAGAGCACCTGCTTGCGAAGGTCCCGCACAGCAATGCTTCGCAACGCGCTGTTCGTCGATTCTTTCCCCGCCTTAATCTTTATCCACTCGTCACACGCACCCAAGAGGGTGCCAAGATGCTGCATACGCCCATCTGCTGTCGGCGGTGGATTGGTCACCCATGCTTCCAGCAGCATGTCGATTTTCAGTAGCTTCCTCCTGCCTCGGAAGCCGGAAAGTTTGGTCTTACTCTTAAATGCCTCCAGGCTGATCAGGGTGGGTTTCATGTGGTGCCTCTTGTGGACTGGAATGATGAGCAGTGCGAGCGTCGGCTTTCGCGCAGCGCTATTGGCTCAGCGAAGGTAGTCCATCATGAGTCCGCGCCATGCCGTGTGCAATACCTGGAAACTGGTAATACTGAATGCACCCATTACCAGTGAGAGGACGGCAAGGCCGGGGATCAGGAGTCCGATGGCAACAAAAAGGCCGCGAGGCGGCGGGCTTTGATGGATGGGGCGCGGGTAGGGGCGTAAAAAGGGTCCATCGAGGAATTCTGCATTTCATCTACCCGGACACCTACCCGATTTTCGACATTCGAACGCTGGAAGCGCTCCGTTATCTTGGCGCGTCGGCATCGCCGTCGAACCGCACCTCATCCCACAAGGGCCAAAACTCTCCGACGAGCCTTTCACGCGGAAACGACGCTATCGCAGCCGTACTCAAGCCTTCACTGTCGACAGAAATGATTTGCCTGGCCACCGTCCGATATCCGGCACGGAAGTGGTTGGCGCCCTTGATTGCAATGAGCTTGTATCCATTGACATCCAGCCCGTGCAGCGCAAACGGCTCGACATCATAGATCTGCTCGGCGCGCGAAGCCACGATGACATCGACACCATGGATGATCAGGCGACACATCGCGCCCAGGTCGAAGCGAACGCCTTCGAACATCGCGCCGGAGCGATTGACGAAACGACCGTCCGTGATGCATTTCACATAGGCATCGGCCTCGATCGGCGCGCCCTGGAAGCGGCCTTGCTTGCCACCCAGCGAGACCCTGACCGTAGTGCCGACACCCGCACGCTGCGCTTGTGCAACCACGGCAGCGTCGTTGATCGACGCGAAGCAGCACGTGCCAGCGGGCGGATTGGCGTCTAGTAACGCGCGAAGCAAATGCGTGCCGTCTCCGGGTGTGCCGCCGCCCGGGTTGTCTGCGTACTCGTTGACAACGACAGGCCCCTCTGCTGCCGACAGGGCAAGGGCGACGCCCTGTGCGGGGGTCGGAAACGTCGGACGGAATTCCTCGCGATGCGACCAGATCCATTGCGCGACTTCGTCAGCGCAACGCTGCGCGAGTGCAGCGTCTCCGGTCGTAGTACACACGACCATCGGGCAGGGTGCCGCGATATCCGCGTAGGGGAAGCCATGGAACCACGAGCAGTCGATCACGCCCGGCTGGGCGGCCAGCTTCTGGCAAACGTCATTGACCTCCGCCGGGACAAATCCGTCTTGTGTCGTCACGATGTACGGCAGCATCGGCAGGCGTCGCGTTGCGGTGACCGGTGTGAGCCTTCCCCGAATCACCTCAAGCAGCAGCTCGACGGCTTCGACGCCCCGCTCATGGAAGTCGGTATGCGGATACAGCTTGCACGGTAACGTCAGGTTGCAGGCATCCCGCATCGCGTCCGTCATGTTGCCGTGCAAATCGTAGACCGCGGCAATCGGAACACCTGGCCCGACCAGCGCGCGAACGGCAAGCGCCAGATCGCCTTCGACGTCTTCAGTGCCGTCGGCGACACCGGCGCCATGCAGGGCTAGTAGCACGCCGTCAACCGGCAGCGCAGCGCGGATGCCTTCGAGGATGTCTTGCTTCATGGCGGCATACGCGCCGGCTTCGATCGTGCCCGACGGTGTCGCCTGCCCGACATAGGTGGGGATGAGCGTGGCGCCGGTCCTGCGCGCGCCTTCGATAAAGCCGCCGACCTGATGATTCGATTTGTCGAACGCCGCCAGGATTTCGTCGCCCCGATACTGCTCGAACGCGCGCAGTGATGTCATGCCCGCGAATTCGGCGGCGTACGTGTTGGTCTCGTGGATGAGTCCGGCAACAGCCAGGCGGACGGGCGATTGGTCTGAAGTCACGGGAATGCTCCGGAATGTAGGTTTCGCACGCGATCAGCGGTTGACCTTCTTTGGATCAAAGCTTAGGGCGATCAGGGCGCCGGCGACAAGTGCGCCGGCGATGATAAAGATGGCCGGCGCGGTGCTGTGGTACGTATCGCGGATCCAGCCGATCAGGTACGGGCTGACAAAGCCCCCAAGATTCGCCAGGCTGTTGATCGCGCCGATGCACGCCGCGGCCGTCGCTCCGCCGAGGAATGCCGTCGGCAATGTCCACATGATCGGCGAGAAGCTGATGATCCCCGCCGCCGCGATCGACAGTGAGATCACGGCGAGTACAAGGTTCTGTCCCGCGAAGACGCTCGCCACGAGCCCAAAGGCACCCACCAGCATGATGCCGGCAAGGTGCCAGCGCCGCTCTCCGTGCCGATCCGAACTCCGCCCCACCAGCACCATGGCTACCACGGCCACGCAATACGGAATCGCGCTGAGCAGGCCGATCTGCACGCCACTGACCGCACCTGCATCGTTGATCAGCGTGGGCAGGTAAAAGCCGAGCGTGTACAACGCCATCATCGCCGGAAACGTCATCAGGATGATCTTGCAGATCCGCATGTCGCGCAGAATGCCGGTCAGCGGCATGTGCTCCCGGCCATGGTCATCCTGCGCGATATCGTTCTCGATCAATTGGCGTTGCGCCGGTGTCAGCCATTTGGCGTCCTTGACGCGATCCGTCAGGATCCACAGCACGCCGATGGCCAGCGGCAGCGTCGGCAGGGCTTCGAGCACAAACACCCATTGCCAGCCGGCGTGACCTCCTACCAGGTGAAAGCGCTCCAGAATCCAGCCCGACAAAGGGCTGCCGAGCAGGCCGGCGATGGGAATGCCCGCCTGAAAGATGGCCGTGACCTTGGCGCGGCGGCGATTCGGAAACCAGTAGGTCAGGTAGAGGATCACGCCGGGGTAGAAGCCGGCTTCGGCGACGCCGAGCAGGAAGCGCACCGTGTAGAACTGCCCCGGCGTCGTGACAAATGCCATGAGTCCCGAGAGCAGGCCCCATGAGATCATGATCCGGGCAATCCAGCGTCGCGCGCCGACGCGATGCATGATGAGGTTGCTCGGTACCTCGAACAGCATATAGCCGATGAAGAACAGCCCTGCGCCGAGCCCGTAGGCCGCCTCGCTGAATTGCAGGTCGGACAGCATGTTGAGCTTGGCGATGCCGATGTTCACGCGATCGAGATACGCGACGACGTAGCACAGCATCAGGAACGGGATGAAGCGCAGGGCGACCTTGCGGTAGGTGGCGTCTGCGAATGCGTAGGTGTCCTCAGGCCGCGTCTGAATATCGGGCGAAAGCGTGGCGTGATGCTCCATGAAAGTGTCTCCTTGTTTGTTATGGGCGCGACGACGAGAGGGTCAGACTACTTGTTGCATCGCGCCGGACTCATGGCCTGCCAGCGTCTCTGCGTAAGCCTGGAACTTGCGAAGCTCATCACTCGGAACCAGCGAGCCACCGGTGGCCCAGATCACATGCGTTGCATCGCGCATGTCGAGGCCGTGATCGCGCACATACGCCTGGCCTTCGGCTGAGCCGCCCAACCAGCCTGGGCCACCTATGCCGGCCGCCGCTGAAGGTTCGACTTCCACGCCCATCGACGTCTTGAGCGCGAGCAACTGAACGTAGAGTTGATCGTCGGCGACGGTGAACACGCCGGCGAGCTGGGACGCCATCAACGGGCTGACCAGATGGGATGCCTGTCCGACGGCGAGGCCATCGGCATCGGTCCGGTTATCGAGGCCGATGTCGTAGACGGATACGGGCGTGTCCGCACCTGAGGCCAACTGCACCAGTACGCACGGCGAGGCCACGGGCTCGGCAAAGAAGCAGTGCACATGTTCGCCGAACAGCGCCTTGAGCCCGTAAGTGATACCACCCGGTGCGCCACCGACACCGCAGGGCAGATAGACGAAGAGCGGATGCGCGGCATCCACGACGCGGCCGGCTTCGGCCAGCTGGCGCGCCAGGTGGCGTGCCGCGGCAGCGTATCCGAAGAAGAGTAGGGGGGAGCGCTCGTCATCAACAAAATGGCAGCGCGGCGCTGCCAGCGCCTGCTCCCGGCCAGCTGCCACGGCTTCAGCGTAGTCGCCTTCATGTTCCACGACGCGTACGCCGCGTTTGCGCAGGCGATCCTTCTTCCACGCCTTGGCGTCCGCGGACATATGTACAACCGCATCGAACCCGAGAGCAGCCGCCATCACGCCGATGCTCAAGCCGAGGTTGCCCGTGCTGCCGACCGTCACCGAGTATTGCGAGAACAGCGCGCGCGCTGCCGGCGTCGCCAGCAGGCGGCGATCACCCTCCGGTTCGAGGACACCGTGCTCGATTGCGATGGATTCGGCAATCGCCAGCACTTCATGAAAGCCGCCGCGAGCCTTGATGGAACCGGCAATCGGCAGTTCGTCGTCCCGCTTGATGAACCATGCCCCCTCGGCGCCATCGTTGCCGACGATCGCGTGTTGGAGTGCGGTGGCCGGCATCAACTGCGATTCCACTTGCCCATGGCTTGAACCCAGTTCGGGAAACAGCGTCGCCATGAGCGGTTCACAGCGCGCCAGGCGCGCCTCGGCCGATGCGATCAGTTCCGTCGATGGGGCGGAAGCCGGCAGGGGTTGCCCCAGCCTCGGATTCAGCCAAAGCAGCGGCTGTCTCGATTGAAGTATTGCTAATAGATCACGAGTGAGCGGCAGGGTGGCCATCACGTCCTTCTCCAAGGAATTCCTTATGAACCGTGATCGTAGACGCTGTAATCGTGTAAAAATAGCGATCGTTTCTAACGCATGCATTAGTCAGGCTAATACGAATGCAGCTCGATTCCTCTGTTCTCGGCGCGCTGCGGTGTTTCGAAGCCGCGGGGCGCTTGCTGAGCTTTACCAAGGCCGCCGAATCGCTGAGCCTCACCCAAAGCGCGGTGAGCCAGCAGATTCGCCATCTGGAAGAGCGTCTCGGCTACATGCTCTTCGTGCGCCAGCCGCGCAACTTGAAACTGACGCCAAAGGGTGAGGCTCTGTTCGAGACGACCACGCGCGCACTGCACGAGATTCAGCAGACGATCCATCGACTCGGCCTGCCAAATGCGCCCTTGCAGGTCAATTGCCTGCCGTCGTATGCGCTGCAATGGCTGATGCCGCGCCTGACTGAGTTCCACCGCGAGCAGCCGGACGTATCCGTGCGCCTGAAAGCCGAGTTCCAGGCCCTGGACAGGCAATCGATGGAGGCGGAAGACATTGACGTGGCGGTGCGTTACGACCCCGTCCGCTACAGCCAGTTGCAAGCTGACGTTTTGCTGGACGAGTATCTGATTCCGGTGGCCACACCCGAGTATCTCACCCAGCATCCTGGGCTATCTGACGGGGCTTCGCTCGACGGCGTCGTGTTGCTGCATGACGCATCACCATGGGTCGGCGCAGCCGAGTTTGTGGAGTGGCGGACATGGCTTGAGGACTTTCACCCGACATGGATTGCGCATCTGGAGGGGCCGCAATTCAATCTGTCGAGCCTTGCCATCAGCGCGGCGTTGAACCACCAGGGGGTGGCGATGGGGCGTACGGCCCTGGTCTATGACGAGATCAGGAGCGGACGGCTGGTGAATGTCTTCGGCAAGCACGTACGCGCGCCGGCGCGCTACATGCTGCTTTCTCGTAATCCTGAGGATCGGCGCGTGGCCATTTTCTCGACGTGGCTCAAGGCAGAGTGTGCGCGCTTCAATACCGCGCGAATGGAACTGCTTTCACTGGATGGAGTACCGCGAAGAGCCGGGTTGGGGCGTTGATTCGGTAGCCCCTTGGAAGAGAGCCCTTCCAGGCCAGGCTTGACGAGCTTGCCGAGAAGCGGATAGATTGACGCAACCATGAGCCGCCGCCCAGCCTCCCTCTCTCTTGATCTCACTGCGAACCAGCCGCAGTGGGGCGCGCGCGCCAAATCCAAAAAACAGTCGCTCATCTGACCGGAGCGTGCTGTTCCGTCAGTTGAGCGACGGAACAGCATCAGTGTAGAAGACGGTCTGCCAATCCCCCCTTACTGTCTCGAGCGCCTCTTGCTCTGTCGCTTGCCTGTGCGGTTTCCGAATCGGTCGATCCGGAGCATGCAATGCAAGAAATGGAGTATCTCTATCGTGGTATCTGGCTACCCTTGGTCACCCCTTTTCACAACCATGAGGTGGATCACGTCGCGCTGCGGCGGCTAGTGGCTCATTACCGCAGCAGCGGCTTGGCGGGGTTGGTCGTGTGCGGCAGCACCGGCGAAGCCGCCGCGCTCGATGAGGCGGAACAGTTGGCCGTTCTGGATACCGTGCTGGACGAGGCCGGGGAGCTGCCGGTCATGATGGGCTTGGCTGGCAACAATCTCCGGCATGTGCTGAGCCGTCTGGACAGGATTGGCGAACGTCCACTGGCGGGGGTCTTAGCGCCTGCACCGTATTACATAAGACCGTCGCAAGAAGGATTGAAGGGATACTTTCGCGAGCTGGCCGATAGATCTCGGGCACCACTGGTGCTGTATGACATCCCCTACCGAACCGGTGTAACGCTGAGCACCGAAACGCTGCTCTCGTTGGCGAACCACGGCAATATTCGAGGTATCAAGGACTGCGGCGGTAACGCAGAAACTACACAGGCGTTGATCGCCGATGGCCGCCTGGATGTCCTCGCGGGAGAGGACCACCAACTGCTTGCCACGCTGTGCATGGGCGGTCAGGGCGCAATCATTGCGTCCGCGCATATTCGGCCTGATCTCTTCTCGGCGTTGTGGCGCGCAGTGGCTGAGCAGCGCTTGACCATCGCACGCCAGCTTTTCCATGCCTTAATGCCCCTGATTCGACTCATGTTTGCAGAACCTAACCCAGGTCCGGTCAAGACATTACTGGCCAGGCATGGCTGGCTGTCTGATGAACTGCGTTTGCCAATGACGTCGGCTTCAACCGCGCTCGCCGAGCAATTGGTGATGACGTATGAGTCCTTGGACTCGGTACACGCGAATGCGTTGTAATTGCGCAGGTTAAAGATAGGCGTACGGCCACTGCCGTATGCCTGCCATATTCAAGGCAGCAGGTCGGCAGAGACGTGTCTGAGTTGAGAGCTGCGCGTATGAAAGGCACCACAGCACCAGATGCGGCGGCAAGTTGCCGCAGATACACTATGCGCACCCGTTCAGCCAGCCAGGCGGTATCGCTCGGGTGCATGCAGGAAATCCAACCTTTTCTCCATACGAAACCGATGAAAGCCATCCTTTCTGCTCTGACTCTTGCTCTGCTGGCCCCGGTCGCTGCCCAAGCCGCCAACGAATGCGACAAGTACCGCACCAGCTACGACAAGACCTACTGCTTCGCCAAGCTGTTTCTGGAATCCGACAAGGAACTGAACGGGAGCTACAACGAACTGCGTGGCATGGTTGGAGACAGCGTGAAACAGAAGCTGAAGGACACTCAACTGGATTGGATCAAGTACCGCGACGCGTCATGCGAGTCGGGCGGCGCGATTGACGTGGATTGCAACTACCGCGTGAACCGCGAGCGTGCTGAATACCTGCGCGACCGGGTGCGCGAATGCAAGGCGGGCACCTGCCGCAACGACATGATCGCCAAGAAGGCCTGGAACTGATCCGATGGCGCCGGTGATCTCCGCCAGGCGCCGCGCGGTGCTGGCATGGCTGGCAGCTTGCCTGCCCGCCCTCGCCATCGCTTCGCCGCCAGCCATCGGCACGCGTCCGGCCCGCATCGTCATCGATCCCGGCCACACACTGGCGCAGGGCGGCGCACTGGGCGTGCGTGGTATCCGCGAGGTCCGCTACAACGACGGCCTCGCTTCGCTGCTGGTACAGGCGTTCACACAGGCCGGGTTCGACGTGGCGCTGACCCGCGGGCCGGGCGACAACGTGTCGCTGGAAGAGCGCGCCCGCTTCGCCAACGAGCGGCAGGCCGACCTGTTCCTGTCGATCCACCACGACTCGGCGCAGTTGCAGTACCTCGAAAAGGTCGCAGTCGGCGACCACGATGCATATCGGACCACCCGGCCCATTTCCGGCTATTCGATCTTCGTGTCGCAACGCAATGCGCACTACGCGCAAAGCCTCGCCGTTGCGCAGATGCTGGGGGCGGAAATGCACAAGCTGGGCCGGCCACCGACGCTGCATCATGCGGAGCCAATCGAAGGCGAGTCACGGGAGTTACTGGTGCCAGATCTCGGCATCTACCGCTTCGACGATCTGGTTGTCCTCCGAAAAGCCGAGATGCCCGCCGTGCTGTTGGAAGCGGGTGTCATTGTTGATCCCGCTGACGAGGGTTACGTTAGTGATCCGGGAAATCAGGCCCGCATTGCCCATGCCATCGTCACGGCGGTGCGGGGGTATCTAGCGACGGCTCGGATCGGCTACTCACAACAGTGACAAGGCAGCGGCTGCGGTTTTGGGGGATTTGGGCAACGACTCCGTCTTCGGCCTTCCGAAATGCGGCATCACGCCGCGGCCCTCATGGCTGTAAGGCGCCTGGCGGGGCATCGATTCGATAGCCGTTTTTGCTCGCGAGGTTACGTGGGAAATCCATAATTGTCTGCGTCGTTGGATAAGTGGAGAATCGCCATTGCCCCCCGCCACGCCGCCCACCTAAGCGCCGACCATCGTGACGTCCACCGCTCCTTCGCGCACTACCCGCCTGCACTTCGACCTCACCACCGTCCAGCTCTTCATCGCCGTATCCGACTTCGGCAGCATCACCCGCGGCGCCGAACGCCTCCATCTGGCCCCTGCAGCTGCCTCCCGCCGCATCCTCGAACTGGAAGCCCAACTGGGCGTCTCCCTCTTCGAACGCCTGCCCCACGGCATGGCCCTGACCGAAGCCGGCCGCGCATTGCTGGCCCACGCCCGCGGCATCACCCACACCGTCCAGCGCATGCAGGACGACGCCGCCTCCTTTGTCGGCGGCGACCTGGGCGTAGTGCGGGTAGCCGCGCCCAAATCCGCCGTCATCCAGTTCCTCCCCTTCGACATCCAACGCTGCGCCACCGCCTGCCCCGGCGTGCGCATCGACCTGCAGGAAATGAACAGCGCGGAAGTCCAGCAGTCGCTGCGCCGCGGCACCGTGGACATCGGCATTTACGACGGCAGCCTGGGCGTGATCGACCTGCCGACCGCGCCCTATCGCAATGATGAACTGGTGCTGGTGGTGGCGCGCGGCCATGCGCTGGCGCGGCGCCGCAAGGTCACGCCGGACGACGTGCTGGACTGCGACCTGATCGTGCTCAGCGAGAGTTCGGCGATCTCGATCGTGCTGGAGCGGCTGGCGGAAGAGGCCGGCCGCGTGCTGCGCATGCGCATGCGCGTGGGCGGTTTCGACAGCATGGCCGCGCTGGTGGCGCAGAACCTGGGCGGCGGGGTGATGCCGGAGGCGATCGCGCGCGAGGTGGCGGCCGGCAGCCGCTTTGTGCGGCTGCCCATTGCCGCGCCCTGGGCGCAGCGGCAGTTTGTGCTGTGCCATCGGCCCCATGGGGCACTTTCCTCGGCGGCGCTCAGCGTGCTGGCGGTGCTTGCGCAAAACGCGAAACCAGAATCCCCCAAATAGCGATAGCCCGCGGCGGGTGCATTGCGGATGATGGCTCCATAACTACAGGACGGAGACACGCAATGCAGCGCAGACAATTCATTGTGGCGGCAGCGGCCGGGCTGGCGATACCCAGCCTGGTGCGCGCCGCCGACATCGCCGGCCCGGTGCGCATTGTGGTGGGCTTCGCCCCCGGGGGCGGCACCGATGTGCTGGCACGCGTGATCGGGCAGAAGCTGGGGGTCATGTGGAACACCAGCGTGCTGGTGGAGAACAAGCCCGGCGCTACCGGCGCCATCGCCGCCGCCTATGTGGCCAAGCAGCCGCCTGACGGCACCACCTTGCTGATGGCGCATGTGAACAGCCACGCGATCGCCCCGGCGCTGCTGGACGTCAAGTACGATCCGCGCACCGACTTCACGCCGATTTCGATGGTGGGCGTCACGCCCAATATGCTGACCTGCCGTCCGGAACAGAAGGTGCGCAGCGTTTCGGACATCGTGGCGCTGTGCCGGCAGAAGCCGGGGAAGATCTCCTTTGGTTCGTCCGGTATTGGTTCGGCGCAGCACCTGGCGCTGGAGATGTTCCGGTTGCAGGCCAGGCTCGATGTGGTGCACGTGCCTTACAAGGGCTCGGGCCCGCTGGTCGCGGACCTGATCGGCGGCCAGATCGACTATGCGTTCGACACCATGACCGCCGCCACGCCGTTTATCCAGCAGGGCAAGGTGATCGCGATTGCGCAGACCCGCCTGAAGCGCGCGGCCAGCCACCCCAATGTGCCGACGCTGGCGGAGTCCGGCTTCCCCGGCCTGGACGCGGCGTCGTGGTACGGCCTGGTGGGCCCCAAGAACATGCCGCCGGCGCTGGTGCAGCGCATGAACGCCGACGTCAACCGCGTGCTGGCCATGCCCGATGTTGCCGAGCGGCTCAAGAGCTTTGGCGCCGAGGACTCAGGCGGATCGAACCAGCAGTTCGCCGCCTTCATCGCCTCTGAGTCCACCAAGTGGGCCAAGGTCGTGAAGGACGCCGGCGTAAAGGCCGAGACCTGAGCGCCGCAAGCCAATGGCCGAGAGCCGGCGCACGCGCGCACGCTGCCCCATCCATCTATCCAGGAAGAAGCATCCCATGACAGATTTCCGCGACTCGGGCGCACAGGCGCCTGCCTCCACCTTGCCGCTGGCCGGCGTGCGCGTGCTCGACGTCAGCCAGGTCATGGCCGGGCCCTACGCCTGCATGCTGCTGGCTGATCTGGGCGCCGACGTGATCAAGATCGAACCGCCCGATGGCGGCGACCAGACGCGCGGCGCGATGGGTTTCAAGATGAAGGGCTCGGACAGCATGGGCTTCCTCAACATGAACCGCAACAAGCGCAGCGTCACGCTGGATCTGAAGACCGATTCCGGCCGGCAGGTGCTGTATCGCCTGGCGGAAACGGCCGACATCCTGGTGGAGAACTACCGCCCCGGCGTGATGAAGCGCCTGGGGATCGACTATGAGACCCTCGCCAGGATCAATCCGAAGCTGGTCTACTGCAGCATCTCGGGCTTTGGCCAGAGCGGGCCGTGGGCCGCGCGGCCGGGCTTTGACCTGATGGCGCAGGCGATGTCGGGCGTGATGAGCGTCACCGGCTACCCCGGCGGCGCGCCGGTGAAGGCGGGCGTGCCGGTGGCCGATATCGGCTGCGCGCTGTTCGCCACCTACGGCATGCTGTCTGCCTACATCGGCGCCAGGGAGACGGGCAAGGGGCAGTATGTCGATGCGTCGCTGTTCGATTCCGCGCTGGCGTTCTCGGTGTGGGACACCTGCGAATACTGGGGCACGGGCCGCGAGCCCGAGCCGCTGGGCACGGCCAACCGCATGAGCGCGCCTTACCAGGCGATGAAGTCCGCCGATGGCTACTTCGTCATGGGGGCCACCAACCAGAAGCTGTGGCAACTGCTGTGCAACACGCTCGACCGGCCCGACCTGCTGGCGGACGAGCGCTTTGCCACCGTGGCGCTGCGCCTGGCCAACCGGCAGGCACTGATCGCGATGCTGGAGGAGAGCTTCGTCAAGGAGAGCAGCGACTACTGGATCGAGCGCCTGCTCGGCGTCGGCATCCCGGCCGGGCCGATCCTGACCTACCCGCAGGCCTTCGACAGCGAGCACGGCCGCCACCGCCAGATGCGCATCGAAATCGATCATCCGATCGAGGGCAAGGTGCCCAATATCGGCTTCGCGGTGAAGATGGGCGGCACGCCCCAGCAGGTACGGCGCCCGCCGCCGCTGCTCGGCCAGCACACGGAAGAAATCCTGGCGGAGCTGGGTATCCCGAAGGACGAACAACAGTCGCTGGCTGTAGCCGGCGCATTCGGATCATGAAGCCCGCGCTGCCGCCGGAAGGCGGTTCCGGCAACGACGGACAGGTCACACTCACGATGCAGGGGCAGGTCGCAACGCTGACGTTCGACCGTCCCGCCGCCCGCAATGCGATGACGTGGGCCATGTACGAGCAACTTGCCACGCATTGCCGCGCGCTTGCAGCGCAAGGCAATGGGGGTGCGCGCGTGGTGGTGCTGCGCGGCGCGGGCGGAGAGGCCTTTGTCGCAGGTACTGACATTGCGCAGTTCCAGCAGTTCTCCAGCGGCGAGGACGGGGTGGCCTACGAAGCGCGCATCGACGAAGGCGTCCGCCTTGTCGAGCAACTGCCGATGCCAACGGTAGCGGTTATCGAAGGCTGGGCGGTGGGTGGCGGCCTGGCCATCGCTACGGCGTGCGACTTCCGTGTCGCGACGCCCAAGGCCCGCTTTGGCGTGCCGATTGCGCGCACGCTGGGCAATACGCTGTCGGCGCAGAACCTTGCCAAGCTGCGTGCGGCCTGGGGGCTGCAACCGGTGCGCCGCATGCTGCTGCTGGCGCAGATCCTCGACGCCGAGACCGCGCTCGCGTGCGGGTTTCTTGAGGGTGTGTACGCTGCCGACGCGCTGGAGGCCGAGGTCGTCTCGCTATGCGACCGGCTTGGCGCGCTGGCGCCTGTCACGCAGACGGTGGTCAAGGAGGCGTTGCGGCGCCAGACCGTGCAGTCGGTGGCCGACACGGATGACCTGGTGCGGTTGTGCTACGGCAGCGGTGACTTCCGGGAAGGGGTGGATGCGTTCGTGAACCGGCGCCCGCCGGTATGGAAAGGCAGTTGAACGTCCTGGCCTTGTACGCCAGCCGCCGGTGTTTCACAATTGAAACCATCCGGCTGATTTACCGTGCAACCGACACATCGCGCGAGCGTCACGCGCCCGCTCGTCAGCCTCCCGCCACGGGTGGCCCGCGATATGCATCACATTATTGCTATGGGCGATAAAGACGCTCGAGCCTGCATGCCTGAACCTGTGCCATGCAGTGGGTGTCACCAGCGCGGCTGGCGGTGGAATCGGTGCAAGATGGCATCTGTAAGGTCTGTGCCATCGCCGCGCCGCTTCTACCGTCTGGTTGCCCTCTCAGGAAGGAGCGCGCCATGAAGAACAAGCTTCCCCCGATTGCCACACTGGCCTTCGGCGTCTGCCTGACGATGTCTGTGGCATCGGCTGCCCCGCCGGGCGACATGGTCATGGTCACCGCCGACGAGGTCAAATGGGCGGACCTGCCACTGATACCGGGTGCCAAACTTGCCGTCCTCGAGGGGAAAATGGACAAGAAAGCGCCGTTCACGGCCCGGATCAAGCTGCCCGCGGATGCCAAGGTGCCGGCGCACTGGCACCCAGGCGTGGAGCGGGTGACCGTGCTTTCCGGGACGTTCAACTATGGCATGGGCGACAAGCTCGAACCGGAAAAGACCTCGCCGCTCGGCGCCGGCAGCCTGATTGTCATGCCACCCAAGATGCGCCACTTTGGCTGGACCAAGGAAGAAACCATTATCCAGATCAATGCGTCGGGGCCCTGGGCTTTCAACTTCGTCAACCCGGCTGATGATCCCAGGAAGAAGAAGTAATGCCATGTTGCATGGGCTATGGATGTCTCTGCCATGACATGTGCGCGATTCAACGGCTGGCGGTGAGCCTTGCACACCGCCAGCTACTCGCGCAAGTTTGTCGAAGGCGCGAAATCCGAAGGCCTGGTTGAGGCGGCGCTCGAACGCGCCGCGTTGCGCGGAGTCGTTGCCACTCCGCGTGAATAGTATGCCCTGACACCTGCATCACCCGGCTACGACTTCGTTTCCGCCGTTTCCAGAGTCCTCTCAATGCCCGCTCGGGCACGTCCAAAGACAATGCTCCGATCCACTCGGATTGTGCTTAATTTCTGGTTGTCACTTGACAACCAGTCATTGCGCATCTAGTCTCGGAGACACGAATGACCCGCGCCAGGCACCCAAAGAAGGAGATTGAGGCCGCACTCAGGCATGCAGAGCTGCATGGCTGGCGTGTCGAGCAGGCGAAGGGCAACGGTCATGCGTGGGGCCGTATCTACTGCCCCGACAACGACAAGGAATGCCGCTGCGGCGAGTTCTGTGTATCCAGCGTCTGGAGCACGCCGAAGAATCCGGGCAACCACGCCAACGCCATCCGGCGGATCGTGGACAACTGCTCGCATCAGCGGGAAGTGACAACGCTGCGCGTGCTGCAATTCAGGACATGACCATGGAATACGCCTTCACCCTCAAATTTCACCTGTCGCAGGCGGACGGCGATACCGATGCGCTGGTCGAACGCCTGGCCGAGGCGGGGTGTGATGATGCGCTGGTGGGCACTGGCCTGCCGGGCCGCGTGGCGCTGGCGTTTGTCCGCGAGGCGGAGTCGGCGCGGGCGGCCATGGTGAGTGCTCTTGCCGATGCCCGCCGCGCCATGCCATCGGCCACGCTGATCGAGGCGGCGCCGGACCTGGTCGGGCTGACGGATATTGCCGAGATGGTTGGCGTGTCTCGCCAGAACATGCGCAAGCTGATGCTTGGCTACCCGGATTCCTTCCCGGTGCCGGTGCATGAAGGCAGCAGTTCGCTGTGGCACTTGCTGGACGTGATCGTGTGGCTGGGGCAGCGCGGCTACGACATCAAGCCGGAGCTCCTTGAAATCGCGGCCACGGCGATGCAGGTGAACCTGGCCAAGTGCGCCAGCCAGGTGGCACCGGCGACGGCGCGGGAGTTCCGGTCGCTGGTGGCTTAGCGGTCGGCCGTCGACTCCGCTTCCCGGCCCATCCTTTTCGGGTGGTGGTACGAATCCCGGCCTTTGGCCGAGATGCCCGGACAACCGCCCTAGCCGGGCACCACAACCAGAAGTGGAGACAAGATGGCCGAATCAGACGTGAAAGCAGTGATGGGCGAGTTCTTCGCCGTGATGAGTCCGTCTGGACCCTGCCCACCGGCGAATCCGACCCGCATGGACGGGTTGTGCGCGGCAAGGCTGCCGCCACGGCATACCTGAGGCAGCGCTTCTTTGAAGACAAGGCCAATGCGCCGGTGCTGTCCGGGGTCAAGCTTGAGTACACCGGTGATCTGATCCGCTCGAAGGAGGCCTACTGGAAGCAGGTCTCCTGGCCGGACGCCAAGTAAGCGCGACGGGCTGCAACGGCCCTGCTGCAACCGCGGCCTGTCGCGGTCGCCTCCACACTCACGCGGCGTGTAGCGCCGACGGGAGTTCCAGTAGCAACGGCTGCGCCAGCGTGCACTCCTCGCAGTTGTTGCCATCCCCGCCGCGATCGATCACGGCAAAGCGCGCCGGCGCGCCCACGGCCAGCAGCATGTGGTGCCAGACCCCGCGGCGGTAGTTGACGCCCTGCCGCCCGTTGGTGATGAAGGCGCGCAGCGAAGCGGGATCCAGCACGTCACCAGCTGGCGCCACCACTATCACGAAGGGCTGCTCCGATAGCGGGATAAAGGCCTGGCTGCCGAGCGGATGGCGTTCCAGTATTGCGATCTCCAGCGGATACGCGTAGGGCTTGGCCTCGAACAGGTTGATCAGGGCCCGGCCACCTTCCAGTTCCACGGCAGCCAGGTCATGGTGCCGCGTGACCATGCCGCCGTTGATCGGAAAGGCGCCGGGGTCGCCGGCGGGGCGCGCCTCGATCACGTCACCGAACGGCGCAAAGGCGGCCGCGCTCAGCGGCTGCGCAAGCAGGCGCACCAGGACTGATTCCATGAGCGGGGGCGTCGTATCCATCAAAGTCTCCTGAACTGAAGGTCGGGGCCGGCAAGCGGTGGTCTGTGCTGTGGCACGCATCATGCGGTCCATCCGTAACTGGTCAGACCAGTTTGGCCGGATTTTGCAGCAAGTCACGTTTCCGCACAAGTAGCTGTTGTCGGCAGGAACTCAGCCCCAACCGTGGCTTCCGCCCGAATTGTCATGCAGATTCGGGCTTTCCCCAGTCCAATCGATCCTTGACACCGGCTTGGTGCCTCCCTACCATTCGGCATCAACTGGTCAGACCGGTATGACTATATGGCTTCATGCCGAACGCGATCCAGGCCGTGCCATGCCGATGACTCGAACAAACCAAGGAGACTTCCATGATTCCGACTGAAACCGCCCATGCCGGGCCGGATGCGATTTCCGTGCCGCAGGCGCAGGCACAGGCCAGGGAGGACGCGGTGTACCGCAAGGTTGCCTGGCGGCTCCTGCCGTTCCTGATGCTGTGCTACGTGGTGGCCTACCTGGACCGGGTCAACGTGGGCTTTGCCAAGCTGAGCATGCTGGCCGACCTGCAGTTCAGCGAGGCGGTCTACGGGCTGGGCGCCGGCCTGTTCTTCATCGGCTATTTCTTCTTCGAGGTGCCCAGCAACCTGCTGATGCACCGCATCGGCGCCAAGGCCACGATCTCGCGCATCATGATCCTGTGGAGCCTGATCTCCGCGGCGATGATGTTCGTGCAGACCAGCACGCAGTTCTACGTGCTGCGCTTCCTGCTGGGCGCGGCGGAGGCGGGCTTCTATCCCGGCATGATCCTGTACCTGACCTACTGGTTCCCGTCGCACCGGCGCGCGCGCATGGTGGCGCTGTTCATGGCGGCGATTCCCATCTCTGGCATCTTTGGCGGGCCGCTGTCGGGCTGGGTGATGGAGGCCATGCATGGTGTCAACGGCCTGCGCGGCTGGCAGTGGATGTTCGTGATCGAGGCCGTGCCGTCGTTGCTGGTGGGCGTGGCCGTGCTCTGGTACCTGGACAACAACATCCAGTCCGCACGCTGGCTGACGGCCGATGAAAAGGCGCTGCTGGAGCGCAATATCGCCGCCGAGAATGCGCAGAAGTCCGCCCATATGTCGCTGCGCACGGTGGTGACGGACCCGCGCGTGCTGAAGATGACGATGATCTGCTTCTGCACGGTGATGGGCCAGTACGGGCTGACCTTCTGGCTGCCCTCGCTGATCAAGCAGACCGGCGTGAAGAGCGTGCTGGACGTGGGTCTGCTGACCGCGATCCCGTTTGGCGTGGCGGTGTGTTCGATGATCCTGGTCAGCCGCAGCTCTGACCGCATGCGCGAGCGCCGCTGGCACCTGATCGTACCGTTCTGCTGCGCGGCCACGGGCCTGGTTCTGAGCGCCGTGTTCAGCCACAACACCGCGCTGTCGCTGGCCGCACTGGCGCTGGCCGCCGGTGGCAGCCTGGCCACCTCGCCGCTGTTCTGGAGCCTGCCGACCTCCATCCTGTCGGGCGTGGGCGCGGCGGCGGGCATTGCGCTGATCAACTCGTTCGCCAACCTGGCCGGCTTTATCAGCCCGTACATGATCGGCCTGATCAAGGATGCCACCCAGAGCACGGACGCCGCGATGTTCGTGCTGGCGGCCGTGCTGCTGTGCGGCGCGCTGCTGACCTATTCGGTGCCGGCGAAGCTGGTCAACAAGTAAGGGGCGGGGCAGGCCGGTTTGTCGGCTAGAATTTCCGGCAACTGGCTTCGCGCCCCTTGTGCGTCACCTCTTACTGGTCACCCCCTCACGTATGACAGGATCTTCCACCTCCGTCGCCAACCAGGCTGTCAGCCTTATCCAGCAATGGGTGCGCGACGGCACGTTCCCCGCGGGCACGCTGCTGCCGGCGCAGCGGGAACTGGCGGAGAAGGTCGGCATCAGCCGTGCGTCACTGCGTGAGGCGATCTCTACCTTGCAGGGGATGGGCGTGGTGGTGTCGCGCCCGGGCAAGGGCGTCTACGTGACGGCCGCCGGCGACAGCGCCGCGGCCACGCCGCCCTGGCGTTTTGCTGCCACGCATTCGCTGATCGATATCTACCAGCTGCGCTTTGCGCTGGAAGGGCTGACCGCACGCCTGGCAGCGCTGGCCATCTCTGAAAAAGAGATCGAACAGCTGCGCCAGAACGCGGCCACGATGCAGCGCGCGATCGAGGCGGATGCGTATGACGAAGCCTCGCAGCTCGACTACGAATTCCACACGCTGATCGTCACGGTGTCCGGCAACCAGGTCATCCGCGAGATCCTGCGCGAAAGCGCCGAGGTGATGCGCGAGAGCCAGCGCCTGCCGTACTATCGGCGCGGCGCGCGCAATGCCACCTTCACCGAGCATAGCGCCATCATCGAGGCGCTGGCCGCGCGCCAGCCGGAGCAGGCGCAGCGTGCGATGGAGCGCCACATCATGCTGGCGGCGCGCCGTGCCGGCGTGCATTTCCCCACGGGGGACGAGAAAGAGGATTGAGGCGAGCGGGCGCTAGCCCAGTCGGAATACGCCCACCGCCCGGTTCAACCCCTCTGTCTGCTCCCGCTGCACCCGCGCAGCTTCGGCCGCACCGGCCACCAGTTCCGCATTTTCTTCGAACGCCGCCTGGATCTCCGCCACGCGCCGTGCCATCCCCTCGATGCCGCTGCGCTGGTCGTCGCCCAGCGTCGCAAGTTCTTCCACCAGCGTGGCGAGCCTGCCGATGCTGGCCACCACCTCGTTCATGGTGTCGCCGGTATGGCCGACCAGCTCGGTGCCGGCGTGGGCGCGTTCGACCGAGGTATTGATCAGGCCGCGGATTTCCTTGGCCGCGGCGCCGCAGCGATGCGCCAGTTGGCGGACCTCGCCGGCCACCACCGCAAAGCCCTTGCCGTGCTCGCCCGCGCGCGCGGCCTCCACGGCGGCGTTCAGCGCCAGGATATTGGTCTGGAAGGCAATGCTGTCGATCACGCCGATGATCTCGGTGATGCGCCCGCAGGCCTCGTTGATCTCGCCCATGGTGTGGATCACCGACAGGATCTCGCCGCTGCCGCGCGCGACCACGGTGCTGGAGGCCCCGGCCAGTTCGCAGGCGCCGCGGGCCTGGTCGGCGCTGGCGCGGGCGGCCTGGGCCAGCGCCTGCATGTCCTGCATGGTGTGCGCGACGGTGCGCGCCTGTTCGTCGGCCCGACGGGCCACGGTGGCGCTGGTGTCCAGGATGTTGCCAGCCGCGTCGGCCACGGTGCCGGCGGTGTTGCGCACTTGCAGCAAGGTCTGGCGCACGGTGTCCAGCGTCTTGCGGAAGGCGCGGGCGAAGTCGCTGTCCGGGTGGGTGCCGTCGGCGGTCAGCGTCAGGTAGCCGGGTTCGCGCTCGATGCCCGCGGCCAGAGCGCTCAGCTCATCGGTGGAATGGGCATCGCGCTCAAGCCGCCACGCGATCACGCACAGCACGCCGGTCTGCACGATGACGAAGGCGGCGTGGAACAGCACCATATTGAAACTGGGGTCGGTGAAGCAGATAGTGTTCCAGCCCCACTGCTGGAAGAAGTTGAAGCTCAGGTGATGCAACGCGATCACCGCGGCCGCCAGCAGGATCACGCGGAAGTCGCGGTAGGCCAGCAGCAGCGACAGCGAGACGAACACCAGGAAGTGGAATTCCACCTGCCCGTGCGCCTGGTGGATCAGCAGTGCGACGAAGAGCATCAGCAGCACGGCCAGCGCCAGCCGCGTCGCCAGGCGGGCGGGCAGGGTGACCGCCATCAGCGTGCCGAGCAGCGCCATCGGCAAGCCCAGCGTCAGCGTCAGCGCGGTCGACCCATAGTGATTGCCGACGATCAGCGACAGCAGGCCCAGCACCCACAGCATGGCCGTCATCAGCTGGTCTGCGCGATGATGCACGCCTTGCAGCAGCGGGGTGTGCGGCGCGGCTGGCGCAGAAACGGAACTGCCCGCGGCACGGCGGGCAGGGATGGTCGCGGACAGCCGTCCGGACAGGGCGTGGTCAGCGCTGGTCATGGTTCCCTCGCAGCGTAAGTCGAGAAGACGCTGCACCCCGTCCCGCCTGATGGCTTATTGTTTTAATGTCTTAATTTATGGTGTTGCGCGGCAGATTATATCGACGCCTGCCGGCTGGGACAGGCCATGGCGCAGCCACGCAACACTGCGGGCAAATTGCTGCAATTGAGTGATGTTCGGGGCCGGCGCCAGGCGCTACGATGTCCCGGCGCGGCCCGCGGCGCTTTAATCCAGCAGCGCCACCTGGACGTCGCGCGTGCCCTGGTACGGGTTGCGGCCGTGCCAGACCTGCAGGTTGTCCAGCACCATCACGTCGCCATCGCGCCAGGGCCAGCAGTAGGTGGCCTGGTCGCACAGCTGGTCGATATGCGCGCGTTCGGCATCGGTCAGGCGTTCGCCATTGCCCAGCGTGGCGCCGGTCGGGTACTTCTGGCGCTTGCGCCGTTCCAGGTCCTGCTCGGGGTTCTCCACCTGCGGCACCATATGCAGGATCGACCGGTACAGCTTGCGGCCGGTCTGCGGATGCACCACGAACGGCTCCAGCGCATTGAGCACGGTCAGGCTGCCGTCTTCATGCCAGACCGGTTCCAGCCCGCGCTCGGCGCACAGCCGGTTCACCTCGGCCGGGTCCTCGGTATGGAAGGACTGGTTCCAGCCGCGCTCGTCCATATGCGCGTAAGAGGCATCGTCGGCATCGCGCCGCGGGCCGAAGTTGATCGCGGTGCGGCTGCCCAGCGTGGCGAGCCTGCCGGCCAGTTCCGGATCCATGCGCTCGGCCAGGTGGCGCACATCGGTGATCAGGGTTTCGCCGCCCACCTCGGCGGTCTTGCGCGAGAAGAAGGCGATGCGGCGCGGGTAGTCGCGGCGGTAAGCCATTTCGGAATGCACCGCCAGGCGCACGCTGGCCGACAGCCGCGTGGCTTCCATCACGCGGCCGCTGATGGCTTCGCGCGGGGCGCGGCCGCCGGCGTAGCCACCGTCGAAGGCCGGAAACTGCTCGATGAAGTCGGCAAAGTCCTCGGTGCCGGCGGTCGGGAAGCCGCGCAGCACGATCCCGCCATGTTCCAGGATCAGCGCGTCCAGCGCCGGGCGCACCGTGCGCGACCACTGGCGGAACTGCGCGCGGTCCAGCAGGCGTTCGCCGGCCGGTTCGATGAACAGCGGCGGGCGGCCGGGCTGCAGCACGTGGCAGCGCACATCGGGGCCAAGGGCGGGAACGGCTACTGCGAAGGTTGCCGAATCGGCGGCGGCGGCGGCGGCGGTGGCTTGGGTCATGTTGTCTCCAGTCTTGTGATCAGGTCGAAGGCGGGGTCAGTGCCGGTAGGACGGGTCGATGCGATCCAGCTCGCGCCGCACCGCCGCCCATTCGCGGTCGCCGCGGATGGCAACGCGGCCGAAGGCCTTGCGGCTGGCTTCCAGCGATGCCTGCGACGGCATCACCAGTTCACCGCCGGCCATGGCATCGACCTGGATCTTGCAGGCCGATTCCAGCCAGTAGATATTGAAGAAGGCTTCGGCGATGGTGCGCCCGCATACCAGCAGGCCGTGGTTGCGCAGGATCATCGCGTTGTGCTGGCCCAGGTCCTGCACCAGCTGGCCCTGCTGGGCCAGGTCGACCACCGGGCCGGAGAAGTCGTGGTACGCAATGCGCCCGTAGAACATATGCGCGTGCTGCGACACCGGCAGCAGGCCGCAGGCCATCGCCGATACCGCCGACGATGCGCGCGTATGCGTGTGCAGCACGCACAGCGCGTCATGGCGCGCGGCGTGCACGGCGGTGTGGATCACGTAGGCGGCGGGGTTCAGGCCCAGCTCTCCGGCATCGCCCTCGGGCTGGTGGACGATGTCGCCGTTCAGGTGGATCTTGTACAGGCTGGACGCGTTCACTTCCTGGTACAGCAGCCCGTAGGGGTTCAGCAGGATGTGCTCAGGCTCGCCCGGAACGCGCGCGGTGATGTGGTTGTAGATCAGGTCGGTCATGCCGTACCGGTGGATGGCGCGGTAGAGCGCGGCCAGCTCGATGCGGGTGGCCCATTCGGCGTCCGAAATGGCGGCGGGACGGATGGGATCGGCTTCGCTCATGCGATGGCTCCTTTGCGTGCGTAGGGCTCAGTCCAGCCGGATGCCGAGTTCGGCCACCAGCCGCTTGTCGCTGGCGAATTGCGAAGCGGCGTAGTGCTGGTAGTCGGCGGTATTCATATGGCGGTTGGGCATCGATTCGGATTCGAGCGCGCGCAGGTAGGCCGGGTCCGATGTGGCCTGGCGGAAGGCATCGTGCAGCGTGGCGACCACCGCGGGG
Source organism: Cupriavidus sp. FW305-46 (assembly GCF_058787075.1). NCBI lineage: Bacteria > Pseudomonadati > Pseudomonadota > Betaproteobacteria > Burkholderiales > Burkholderiaceae > Cupriavidus > Cupriavidus sp. FW305-46. The sequence goes on along the minus strand of NZ_JBYSZI010000006.1, from coordinate 84,412 downwards.
TCCAGCGCGCGCGGGCCGGCGATGCCGACTTCGGACTGCACCGTGATGTCGTAGCCCAGCTCGCGCAGCGTGGGCACGGCCTGCCAGCGCTTCAGGCGCTGCGGCTCGGCCACGGCCCGCGAGCGCGGCGGCCGGCATGGCCTTGAGCAGCGTGCGCCGGCGGGCGTCGGGTTGGCGGGGCATGTGGTCTCCTTGTTGGTCTACGGCAGTACAGGTGCCGGCGTGGTTGCCGGATGCGTTCGAGGTGTCCCGTGTGTCCGGGCTCTGATCGATCGCCGACTTGTGCGGCCGCGGAAAAGTCTATGGCGCAAGCCCGCGCGCATTGATGCCGGCGCCCGGCAAATCGATTCCGAACGGGAATCGCGGACTAAAATGCTCCCGCCATCGCGGCAACATCGCGCTATATCGGCCAACCACTGGAATCGCATGAAGACCGAAGACCTCAGACTGTTCCTGGCGGTGGCCGAGCACGGCAACCTGCACAAGGCTGCCGGCACGCTTGGGCTGACCCAGTCGTCGCTGTCCAAGGTATTGGCGCGGCTGGAGGGCGAGGCCGGACTGCAGCTGTTCGAGCGCATGCCGCGCGGCGTCATGCTGACGCCGGTGGGCCACAAGCTGCTGGCGCACGCGCGGCGCATCGTGCTGGCCAATGACGATATGGAGAACGAGATCAACGACGAGCGCCAGGCGCGCGTCGGCCAGGTACGCGTGGCGACGCTGCCGCACGTGGTGCCGTCGCTGTTCTCGCCGCTGCTGGAGCAGTTCCTGGCCAGCTGGCCGCTGGCCAGGTTCTCGATCAGCACGCACCTGAGCCCGCAGCTGATGGCCGCGCTGCAGGGCGGCGAGGTGGACCTGGTCTGCGCCGCCATGCCGGACGGCGAAACCGATGGCGTCGAGTACCTGCCGCTGGGCGCGCTGACGCTGCAGGTGGTGGCGCGCACGGGGCATCCGCGGCGGGCGCGCTTCCGCTCGCTGGCCGATCTGGTTGACGAGCACTGGGTGGCGCCCGCCACCTCGCTCTATGTGCGCAGCGGCTTCGAGGGGCGCTTCACCAGCCGGGGCTTGCCGCCGCCGCGCGTGACCGTGGAAAGCACCAGTTCGTCAGTGTCATTCGCGGACCTGCTGCGCAACACCGACCTGCTCGGCATCATGCCGCAGCGGCTGCTGGGCCAGGCGGTGGCGCAGGGCCTGGAAGCCGTGGAGGGCGACGGCATGTGCTGGCAGTATGAGCTGGCCGTGTTCTGGCGATCCAGCGCCTACCTGTCGCCGCTGTGCCGCGACTTCCGCGACGCGCTGGTGCGCTGGTGCGGGGAAGCCGGCATCTGAGCCGATGCCGGCAGCACCATGCCTCAATCCAGCCGGATATTGTTCTCCTTGATCACGTTGCCCCAGTAAGCCTGGTCCGCTCTGGCCGTTGCCGCGAACGCCGCCGGCTGCGTCGTCTTGACGATCAGCCCCAGCTCGGCCAGGCGCTGGCGGATGTCCGGCGCGGCCATCACCGTTTCCACATCGGCCGAGACCTTGTCGACGATGGCCTGCGGCGTGCCGGCGGTGGTGAACAGGCCCAGCCAGGCCGGGCCGTCCAGCCCCTTGTAGCCGAGTTCCTGGAAGGTCGGCACATCCGGCAGCATCGGCGCGCGGGTATTGCCGGTGACCGCCAGCGGCTGGAGCTTGCCGGTGCGCGCATGCTGGCGCACCGTCATCGGCGACAGCGTTCCCAGCGAGATCTGGCCGCCGATCAGGTCGGTGGCGATGGGGGCTTCGCCCTTGTACGGGACATGGACCAGTTCGGCGCCCGCTCCCTTTAGGAAGACCTGCATGTAGAGATGGGCGCCGGTGCCAATGCCATAGGTGCCATAGGAATACTTGTCGGGCTGGGACTTGGCCAGGCTGACCATCTGCGGCAGCGTGCGCGGCATGGCGCTGCTGGCGGTCAGCACCAGGCTCGAGGTGCACAGCTGGCAGATGGCGGTCAGGTCGCGCAGCGGATCGAACGGCGGCTTGGCCACCATATAGGGCGTCTGCACCAGGCTGGGCAGGCCCAGCAGCAGCGTGTAGCCGTCCGCCGGCGCCTTGGCGACCACGTCGGCGCCGATCATGCCACCCACGCCGGGGCGATTCTCGACGATCACCGGGCGCTGCCACAGCTTGCTGAGCGGATCCCCCAGCGCGCGCGCCAGCACGTCGGTGGCACCGCCGGGCGGGTAGGGCACCACCAGCCGCACCGGGCGCGACGGGTAAGCCTGCTGGGCCCACGCCCGGCTGATTCCAAGAGTCGAGGCGGTGGCTGCCAGGGAACCTGCTCCCAGCCAGTGCAGGGCTTTGCGGCGGTCGGCTTGCATGGTGTTTCCTCCAGTCGTTGACATCGTGTCGGTGCGCGGTACGGGTGCGCCAGGGCGCCAGTGACCACGGCAACCCGCAGCCTACGAGGCAGCGCCATGGCGGGGCATCGGCGGGATGGACGAAAAGAGTGGGGAGTACTTACCCGGGGACATGTGCGGGAGGGTTTATGCGGCAGTGCCGCAATCCGAGCCGGCATTTCCCTTATGATGGGCGCCGCCGCCGTCTCTGCCGCTTGCCTGCCTGATCCCGTGCGGCGTCCGATCCATTTCTTGCTTGATCCATCATGGCCCGCCTCAAACTCGACCTGCCTGCCGACCAGTTCTGCTACGCCACGCACCTGACCGTGCGCGTGACCGACATCAACTCGGCCAACCACCTTGCCAACGATTCGATGATCTCGATGATCTCCGAGGCGCGGGCGCGCTTCCTGTATGAATTCGGCAGCGAGGACGTGCGGCAGGAAGGCGTCGGCATCATCGTGACCGACCTGGCCACGATGTACCGCAACGAGGCGCATGCGCGCGACCAGCTGCAGTTCGAGGTGGGGGTGATGGACTTCAACAAGTACGGCGGCGACATCATCTTCCGCATCACGCGGCCGGCCGACGGCACGCTGATCGCGATGGCCAAGTCGGGCTTTGTCTTTTTCGACTACGTGGGGAAGAAAGTGGTGGCGATGCCGGCGGGGTTTGCCGGGCGGTTCCCGAAGGTGAACTGGGTGGAGTAAGCGCCTGCGTGGCGCTGTCCTTCAACAGCGCCACGGTTCCTGCAAGAGATTCGGCTTACGCCTTGCGCTCGCCGCCCAGCGCCTCGGTGAGGTCGCCGAGCATGCCGGAGAGTTCGCCGGCCATCATGGTGAAATCGGCGTCGAAGCGCTCGTCTTCATCGTGCGCCGTGCCGTCGGCCTGTTCCTTGATCACGTCCAGCGGCGCCACTTTCTTCACCACCAGCCCGTCCGTCAGCACGAACGAGACCCGGTCGTTCCACGTCATCGCCAGGCGCGTGCAGCGCTTGCCGGCGGCGATATGGCGGCGCAGGTCTTCCGGGTCCAGCGGATGGCGCACGTAACGCACGGTGGCCTTGCTTTCCGCGCCGGACTGCAGCTCGATTTCCTGGTCGACAGTGAAGCCGCCCGGTGCCGCATCGCCGGCCAGCCATTCGGTCATGGCCGCCACCGGCGACTGGTTGACGTGCAGGTTGATCAGCGGCAGCGGATCCAGTGCCTTGAACAGCATGCCGCGCACTTCATCGGCCTTGGCCGTGGCGGCGGCGTCGATGGCAAGCCAGCCGTTGTCCGGGTCGATCCACACACGCGTGTCGCGGCGGATGCTGAAGGCGCGCGGCAGCAGTTCTTCGGTGACCTGCTCCTTCAGTTCCTTCATTTGCTTGCGGCCCGGCTTGTAGCCTTGCTGCTCTTCGATTTCCGCGGCGCGGGCGCGCGTGACCTGGTTGACCACGGTGGTGGGCAGCAGCTTCTTTTCCGTGCGCAGCGTCAGCAGCATCTGGCGGCCGACGGTATGGACCAGCGGGCCGTTGTCACGCGGCGAGGCCCAGCCCTGGGTTTGCATTTCGAGGCTGGTACCGGGGAAGAAGGCGTGCTTCGCCAGGCTGGCTTCAACCTCGTCGGCGCTCAGCGACCACGGGGCGGAGAAGCGATGGACCTGCAGATTCTTGAACCACATGGGAATTCGGCCAAAGGGACGAATTCTATCCTCTCGCGGCGCACGGCCGCAAAAAAGGAGGGCGCCGCGCAGCACGCCGGCCGCGCGACGGTCACCGAGAGCCCGCCCTTACAGGTCGAGCTTGCTGATCTTGCTGCCCTCGAAGCTCAGGCCCGCCATCAGGCCGGCATTGGTCATGACGAAGCCGACGATGGGCTGCTGGCCGGTGTTGGTGTCCAGCACGCCGTTGGCGCCGACTGTCGCCAGGGCCACGGTGGCATCGACGCCGGCGGTCCAGCCGCTGCTGCGCACGAACTTGTCGTAGGCATCCGGCGTCAGGAACATCAGGATCACGGACTTGGACTGCGCACCGATCTGCCAGCCGACCGAGCCGGAAATCAGGCGGTAGTAACCGCGCGTGGCGCCGCCCGAGCGCAGGGCACCGTCGCCATACTCGCCGCCGACGATAAAGCCGGCCGACAGCGTCTTCGGGAACACCAGGATGCCGCGCGCGCGGTTGCCTAGCTCGCGCGAGCCCTGGACCGAGCCGTACAGGCGCGACAGCGTGGCGTCCACGCCGGAGTCCAGCTCGCGCCGGCGTGCGGCCTTGTCGGTGGGAGCATCGGGCTTGGTGGTGGTGCAGGCACCCATGGCCAGGCTGCCGAGGGCCAGACCCGCGCTGGCCGAAAGGAAGGTTCGACGTTTCATCTCGTCTCCTTGGTGTTGTTGTCGTCTTTGAAGCATAGGCGCCGGAAGCACCCGGGCAAATACCGGACCGCGCAGAGACGTTTCCATTTGTGACGAAGGTGGTGCCGGGAGGCCATTCGCGGCAAGAATAGCCAGTCTTGCGCCCGGAACGTCCCATGGCTACACATGGGACGGCCCAATGCGCCGTGACAGCATCATCCAGCCATGAAAAAACTCCTGACCGCCCTGCCGCTGGCCTTCCTGGCCGCGTGCGCTTCACATCCTTCGGGTTCTTCCAATGACGCCGGCGCCGCGGGTGCCGGATCGGCGTCGGCCGTCGACAGCAGCGGCTGGCAGGCGCTGCGCGCCAAATACATGGATTGCGCGCAGAAGAAGGCCAACGATAACCTGTCGGCCAAGGGCCAGCCCAAGGACGTGGCCAACCTGGCGCTGGCCGCGTGCGAGCCTGAGCTGGGCGCCATGCATGATTCCTTCCGCACCTACCTGGATGGGCAGATGTCGTCGTCGCACGGCAAGACCAGCGCGCGCCAGGCAGCGGCGCGCGTGACCACCGACACCCGCGAGAAGGCGCGCAGCTACCTGGTGCGCTACGTCGAGCGCGAGCGCTACGTGGCCCGCGTGCCCTGAGCGCACGCGCCCGGCAGCCTGCTCAGAGCATTTCCAGCGGGCCCGGGCCGTCGGGCGGCGGGAAGATGCGGTCGAGCTCGGCCAGCTGGGCGGCCGACAGCGTCTGCGACAGCGCCCCCAGGTTCTCCTGCAGGCGCTCGCGCCGGCTGGTCTTGGGGATGGCGATGACGCCGTCCTGCGCCAGCAGCCAGGCCAGCGCCGCCTGTGCCGCCGTCATGCCGTGGTCGCGCGCAAAGCGCTTCAGACCGGGGTTGCCAAGCAGGCGTGACTGCTCGATCGGCGAATAGGCCATCACCGGCACGCCGCGCTGGCGCAGCCACGGCAGCAGGTCCCATTCGATGCCGCGCCGGCCCAGGTTGTACAGCAGCTGGTTGGTGGCCAGCCGGTCGCCGCCCGGCGCGTCCCACAACGCCTGCATATCGGACAGGTCCAGGTTGCTCACGCCCCAGCGGCGGATCTTGCCGTCGCGCTGCAGTGCCTCCATGGCCTGCACGGTCTCTTCCAGCGGCACGCCGCCGCGCCAGTGCAATAAATAGAGGTCGATGCGGTCGGTGCGCAGCCGCTTCAGGCTGCGCTCGCAGGCCTGCACGGTGCCGCGCCGGCTGGCGTTGAAGGGATAGACCTTGCTGACGAGGAAGGCCTCGTCGCGGCGCCCGGCGATGGCCTCGCCGATCATCTCCTCGGACTGGCCCTCTCCATACATCTCGGCGGTATCGATCAGCCGCAGGCCAAGGTCCAGGCCCAGGCGCAGCGTGGCGATTTCTTCGGCGCGCGCGGCGCGCGACTCGCCCATATTCCACGTTCCCATGCCGAGCGCCGGGACGCGCTCGCCGTCGGGCAGGGTGACTTGCTTCATGTGTCGGCTTCCTGGTTTGCCGGGCCAGGTGCCGGGCGGCACCCAACCACACTAGTTAACAACACCTGGAATGTACAAGCCGCGCGGGCCGGGATTGCTTCAGACCAGTCCGGTCAGAAAATACACCGAGATGACGAAGAACACCGCGGCGGTCTTGATCATTGTGACGGCGAAGATATCGCGGTAGGACTCGCGGTGGGTCAGGCCGGTCACCGCCAGCAGCGTGATCACGGCGCCGTTGTGCGGCAGCGTGTCCATGCCGCCGCTGGCCATCGACACCACGCGGTGCAGTACTTCCAGCGGGATCTGCATGGCCTGCGCGCCCGCGATAAAGGTCTGCGACATCGCAGCCAGCGCAATGCTCATGCCGCCCGAGGCCGAGCCGGTGATGCCGGCCAGCGTGCTGACCGAGACCGCGGCATTGACCAGCGGGTTGGGAATCGCGCGCAGCGCGTCGCTGACCACCAGGAAGCCGGGCAGGGCGGCGATGACCCCGCCGAAGCCGTATTCCGATGCGGTATTCATCGACGCCAGCAGCGCGCCGCCGACGGCGCCCTTGGTGCCCTCGGCAAAGCGCTCGCGCAGGGCGCCGAAGGCGGTCACCAGCACCACGGCGATGCCCAGCAGCAGCGCGCCTTCCACCGCCCAGATCGCGGTCACGCTGGCGATCTTGGTTTCCACCGGCTTGGGCAGGCCCGGCAGCGCCACGCTGTTGGAAGGGCCATACCAGAGCGGGATCATCCGCGTCAGCCAGAAGTTGGCCACGCCCACCACCACCAGCGGCAGCAGCGCCAGCAGCGGGTGCGGCAGCTTACCGGACTGGCTGCGCTCCGGCTCGTTGCGCAGGTTGGTGCCGTAGCCTTCGCCACGCGCCGCGGCGGCGCGACGGCGCCATTCCAGGTAGCTCAGGCCCACCACCAGGATAAACAGCGAGCCGGCCACGCCCAGCACCGGTGCGGCCCAGGACGTGGTGTTGAAGAAGTTGGTGGGGATGATGTTCTGGATTTGCGGCGTGCCCGGCAGCGAATCCATGGTGAACGAAAACGCGCCCAGCGCGATCGCGCCCGGCATCAGCCGCTTGGGGATGTTGCTCTGGCGGTACAGCTCGGCCGCAAACGGATAGACCGCGAACACCACCACGAACAGCGACACGCCGCCATAGGTCAGCAGCGCGCACACCGTGACGATCACCGCGTTGGCGCGCGAGCGGCCGATATAGCGGATCGCCGCGGCGACGATGGACTCGGAAAAGCCGGACAGCTCGACCACCTTGCCGAACACCGCGCCTAATAGGAACACAGGGAAATACAGCTTCACGAAGCCGACCATCTTCTCCATGAAGATGCCGGTGAAAACCGGCGCAACCGCGGACGGGTCGGTCAGCAGCACCGCGCCCAGCGCGGCGATGGGCGCGAACAGGATCACGCTGTAGCCGCGGTACGCGGCGAACATCAGAAAGGCAAGGGCTGCCAGCACGATCAGAAACGACATCGGATCTCCTTCAGGGTTGCCTTGTCCTGAGGTGCGGTCCGTTGCCGCGCGGGGGCTGGCGCTTGTGGCGCCTTGTCTTGCGTCAGTCCATCAGGAAAAGGGATCAGCCGGCGACTGTGCCACAGCTTGGCCCGCGGCGAAACCTCCGGTCTCGCCGCGGGGGGCACTGGGATGACAGCGGCCTGCATGAAGGAGATACGCCGTTTCAGCCGTGCTGGTGGCGATACTCCTGCGTGCGCCCGCCGTAGCCATAGGCCGCGGCGCGGGCGTCGATCACGTGCACGTACGACACCGGATGCAGCTTGCCCAGCAGCCCCGACATGGTCTCGAACACGGCCTCGATGAACTGCGCCTTCTCCGCCTTGGTATTGGTTTCATCGGTCACGCTGATGTCCAGGTGGAAGGCGTTGCGGCCCTGCTCCGACAGCGGCACGTCGGCGATGATCCAGCTGTCGTGCGGGATGTACTGGACCGTGACGGCAATCACGTCGCGCTTCTTGCCGAGCACGCGCTCGGTCAGGTCGGCGATCGCCCTGGCGCTGCGGCGGGTGAGGGCGGCATCGGGTAGGCCGGACAGGTGCAGGACGATGTGGGGCATGGCTGGCTCCTTGGCTTTGCGTGGGTGGGTGATGCCATGGTAGGGGGTGGTGTAGTATCGGAAAAGCGGGAATATCCGATGCGGACCATCGAGTTATCCGAAGTAACGCCACCCTTGCCGGAGCCTTGCCATGCGTGGATTCGAAACCGACCAGTTGCGCACCTTTGTCACGGTCGCGGACAGCGGCAGCTTGTCGGCGGCGGCGCCCAGGCTGTTCTTGTCGCAGTCCTCGGTCAGCGAGCAGCTGCGCAAGCTGGAGGAGCGCGCCGGGGTGCCGCTGCTGTCGCGCGGCCGGCATGGCGCGGTGCCGACGCCGGCGGGCGAGCGGCTGCTGGAACACGCGCGGCGGATCCTGGCGCTGAACGAGCTGGCCCTGCAGGAGCTGCGCGGCCACGCGCTGGCGGGCGAACTGCGGCTGGCCGTGACCGACTACTTCCGCCCGGGCGAGATCGCCGGCATGCTGCGGCGCCTGCGCGAGCGCTACCCGTACCTGCGCCTGCACGTGACGGTGATGAAGAGCGCGGCGATCGATGCCGCCGCGGAGATGGACACCTTCGATATCGGCCTCAGCATGCGCCTGCCGGGCACGCGCGGGCAGCGCACGCGTGGCACGGTGCTGCGGCGCGAGCCGCTGGCCTGGGTGGCCGCGCCGGCCGAGGCCGACAGCCTGTCCGCGACGCTGCCGCTGGTGCTGCTGCCCGATACCTGCTCGCTGCATCAGTACGTGGTGCAGCTGCTGCTGCGCAAGCGCCTTCCGTTCGAGATTGCGCACTCCGCGTCGGGCGTGGCGGGGCTGCATCTGGCACTGGCGGCGGGGCTTGGGATGTCGTGCCTGAACGCCTCGGCGATCGGCCCCGGCGTGGCGCCGCTGGACGCGGCCACCATTGCACGGCTGGGGCTGCCGCGGCTGCCTGAGGCGGAGTTTTTCCTGCTGCCCGCGCGGCGCGGGGAGTCAGCGTTTGTAGCCGAGGCGCGCGATGCGCTTGCCGGGCAACTGGGCTAAGGGACGGGCATCCAGTACGACACCTCAAGTCGAGGGAATCGATCACAAGACGCACTGTGGTAACCGCCACTTGTGTCGAAAGCAACATATATTGACCGCGAATAGGAATAATTCGCAATCTCGTTGACCCTGACAATCCTGTAATCGATAATGCGCCCGCGTTTTCAAAACTATTACAGCCGATTACAGTGAAATGAGAATAAAACTTCACCCGATCTGTGCCGCGGTGGCGGGGAGCTTCGTATTTCAACCGATGCTGACGTGGGCCCAGGCCGCGCCAGACGCTTCGGCGCAGTTGCCTGAGGTCACGGTCAGGGCCGATGTCAGCCGCGAGCTTGGCACCGGCTATAACCCGCCCAATGCGGTCAGCGCGACCAAGACCGAGGCGCCGCTGCGCGACATCCCGCAGACCGTCAACGTGGTCACCGCCGATGTCATGCGCGACCAGCACGCCACTTCGATGCAGGATGCACTGAAGAACGTGCCGGGCGTGTCGTTCTCCCACGGCGACGGCCAGCGCGACCAGGTGTCGATCCGCGGCTTTTCCGCCATTGCCGACCAGTTCGTCGACGGCATCCGCGACGATGCGCTGTACTTCCGCGACATGTCCAATGTCGACCGCGTCGAAGTCATCAAGGGTCCCGCGGCGGTGCTGTACGGGCGCGGCTCGTCGGGCGGCCTGATCAACCGCGTGACCAAGAAGCCGGGCATCGACGTCACCGACTTCGCGCTCAGCTACGGCATGTGGGCCGACCGCCGCGCCGAAGCCGACGTGGGCCGCGTGTTTGCCGACGGCGCCGCCGCCTTCCGCGTGACCGGCGCGGTGGAGAAGGCCAACAGCTACCGCTCGCAGCAGTTCCTGGACCGCTCGGCGATCGCGCCGTCGCTGGAGCTGCGCATCGCTCCCGAAACCACCGTGCTGTTCCAGGCAGACTACCTGGAAGACCGCCGCGTGACCGACTTCGGCATCCCGGCCTACAAGGGACGCCCGGTGGACGTGCCGGCCTCGCGCTACTACGGCGCGGCCAATGCGCGCGATGCCGATTACTCGCAGTCGCGCGTGTTCTCCGGCACCGCCACGGTCAACCATCGCTTCAATGAGAACTGGTCGATCCGCAACGCCACGCGCTACTACCACTACTCGCTGGACCGCAACAACACGCTGACCAACACGGTGAACGAGGCGGCGCGCACCCTCACCATGAACCACGGCAATGTCCGCCGCGAGGAACATGGCTGGTTCAACCAGACCGACCTGACCCAGAAGGCCACCTTCCTGGGCATGAAGCACGAGATCCTGTACGGCATGGAGATCGGCCAGCAGAACAAGGACCAGGTCAACAACACCAAGCCGGTGGTCGGCGCAAACGGCCTGCCGATCGCTTTCGACCTGTTCAACCCGGTGTTGGTGGCGCTGCCGCGCCAGGCACCCGGCACGCCGGGCACGTCGAACCTTGGCGTGTTCAATACCCTCGCGTTCTACACCCAGGACATGATCACCTTCAGCGAGCAGTGGAAGGCGCTGCTGGGCGTGCGCTACGACAACTTCCAGCAGGAGACGCAGAACCGCATCGCCGGCCAGCGCAACCTGTCGCGCACCGACACCGCCTGGAGCCCGCGCGCCGGCCTGGTGTGGCAGCCGTCGAAGTCGCAGTCGTACTACGTGTCCTGGAGCAAGTCGTTCCAGCCCTCCGGCGAGGCTTTCGCGCTGGCGGCCAACAATGCCGACCTGGCACCGGAGACCACCAACAACACCGAGGTGGGCGCCAAGTACGACTGGCTGAACGGCAAGGCGAGCACGACGATCTCGGTGTTCAGGCTGGAGCGCAGCAATATCAAGATCGCCAACGCCACCAACACGGCGCTGCTGCCGATCGGCGAGCAGCGCACCGACGGCATCGAGATCTCCGGCGCGGCTGAACTCGGCGGCGGCTGGCGCATGCTGGCCGGCTACGCCTACCTGGATGCCACCGTCACCAAGTCCACCGCCGCGCTGCAGGGCAAGCGCGCCACCATCACGCCGCGCCACTCGGGCAACGCATGGCTGACCAAGGACCTGGGCCACGGCTTCGGCGTTGGCGCCGGCCTGAACCTGGTGGGCGCGCGCTATGCCGACCCGCTGAACACCGTGACGCTGCCCGGCTATGTCACCGCCGATGCGATGGCCTGGTACCGCCGCGGCGCCTTCGAGGCACAGCTGAACCTGTACAACCTGTTCGACAAGGGCTACATCGTGTCCGCGCATGGCACCAGCCCCAACCTGAACATGCCGGGTGCCCCGCGCAGCGTGATGGCCACCCTGCGCTACCGGATGTAAAGCGCAGCATCGTGGACAAAAAAACCGGACGGTGATGAACCGCCCGGTTTTTTTTTCGACTGCCTTTCTCCTTCGGCGGGGACACGCAACGGCATGCCCCGGAGAAACCCTGAGTCCCGCGTCGTGCCAGCAGGGTCAGTGGTCGCGTTCCCAGGTCTGGGTGCGGCCGATCAGGCTGATGCCGATGAACCCGCGCACGTTGAGCTTGTTGCCGTCCTCGGCCAGCGACATCTTGCTCTTGTAGACCTTGCCGTTCTCCGGATCCAGGATCTCGCCGCCGCTCCACTCGTTGTCGCCGGTCTTGCGCAGGCCAGAGAGGATGGTCATGCCGATGACGGGCTGGTCCTTGCGTGCGTCGGTGCACTTGTCGCACACGCGCGGCTTGCCATCGCTCTCGACGAAGGTCTTGACCAGGCGTCCGCTGAAGACGCCGTTCTTCTCGGTGATCTCCACCAGCCCGCGCGGCTTGCCGGTGTTGTCGTCGATGGTCTTCCACATGCCGCTGGGCGTGGCCTGCGCCATCGCCGCGGCGCTGCCGAGCAGGGTGGCGGCAAGCACGGCGGCGCGCAGGGTCGAAGCAAGGGGGGAATGGATGCGCATGATGTCTCCTTTGAGGTTCGTAGCCACGCCAATCTACTGGCGCCGGGAGCGCGCCGCAATCCGGCGCGGCGCGGCACTCGCCTTTCCGCCGCCATCGCCTGCTACCCGGAAAACCGCATGCAGCCGCCGTTTGCAGGTTATTGTGATGCAGCAAAAGGTGCCGGCGGGCGGGCGCTGAAGCAATCCTCTAAGCGGACGTACGACGCGCTGCCGGCAGGGCGAGGCGAGTGGTGCGGAGAGTCGTGAGGGTGAGAGCGCGAACACGCGAGGCACGGCGCGCGCGATCCGGATCGCTCGGCAAGCGCGCGGATCGAACACCCATGCCGATGGCTTGATCGAAGCGACTGCCGAAGTGTTGCCGCGATGCTTCGCGAGCGTCGCGGCTTGGCTCGATCGCAACGCTTTGATGACCTCGCGATGCCTTCGCGCTGTTGCGTCGATGCAAACCGTTGCGTGCACGCATCACTCTTGGACGGTGTGTGCGACGGTGCCGCGCGAAGCGCGAAGCGAGCATGGCCGCGGCTTGCTCGCATGGCGGCGCGTGCGTGCGCTGCCGACTGTGCAAAGCATGCAGGGCGAGTGTCGCGCAGCGCGGCGCGCGCGCGATCAGGAACGCGTCCGCACCAGTCGGCGGCCGCCGCGCGCGTATCGGTGCATCGCCCGCAAAGCCTTTGTCCATGCGGCTTTTCGGAAAACGCGATGACGCGCGCAGCGGCGTTGCGCAGTGGTCAGGCGCGCGTTGCGATGCGGGTCGTCGGGGTTTGTCGCGGTGTGCAAAAGCTGCGATGCGCGGTGTGTGCGATGGGGCGTCGCGCTGTGTGTGCGAGCGTGCGAAACGAACATCCGCACCAGCGTGCGAGCGACGCGTTGCGATGCTATCGGCAACGTCTTCGTGACACCGCGCGTGAGAACTAGTTCGAGCGATACATGCAGGCAAGTTTTTTTGCACTTTTTTCTTAACATCATCGTGCAAACGAATTATGATTCGCCTTGACAAGAGTCTCACTTCATTGCAGAGAAGCAGGAAGCAAGATGGAACGACGAGCGCGATGCGCGCTTCGATGCAGTGACGAAGGTAGTAGCTGAGGAGCACGAGAACTTTGACGCAGACCAGGCCGGACCGGCTTCTTAAAACGCGTGCAGTCTCCCTTGGTCCATTAACGGGTTGGACCCGCTACCACCGAATGAATGCCGCCTGCCGTGCGCGAGGCCAAGCCCGCACCGCAGGCCAGCTGTCCGATATCTCCTCATTTCTGGCCGTGCGCCGGCTCAACGGGCGGTGCGGGCTGATCGAATATTCCAGGGCGCGGCACGTGCCCGAGACCCGCTTGCGGGCTCGCTCCGGCCGCCAAGTCACCGCCAGGGGCGGTGCGCCTGCAACCAAATTCATTAGCGTGCAGCAGTGGTCGGGCCGCACGCCGATGAATCGCTCGCTCGACTGGGGCCGCGCTGCTGTAATGCGCCTCGGGTCGGTCGGGTCGCCAACTTAGGTCATTCGATATTCACTCTCTAGTGAAGGAGTTATCCATGGCAACTGCTGCAAAGAAAAAGCCGGCGGCTAAGAAGGCCGCCAAGCCGGCCGCCAAGAAGGCTGCTGTGAAGAAGGTAGCCGCCAAGAAGGCAGCACCGGCCGCCAAGAAGGCACCGGCCAAGAAGGCCGCTGTGAAGAAGGTCGCCGCCAAGAAGGCACCGGCCAAGAAGGCCGCGGTGAAGAAGGTAGCCGCCAAGAAGGTAGCGACCAAGAAGGTTGCAGCCAAGAAGGCTCCGGCCAAGAAGGCCGCAGTGAAGAAGGTAGCCGCTAAGAAGGTCGTGGCCAAGAAGGCTGTCGCCAAGAAGGCTCCGGCCAAGAAGGCTGCAGTGAAGAAGGTTGCTGCCAAGAAGGCTGCACCGGCCAAGAAGGCTGCCGCCAAGAAGCCGGCTGCCAAGAAGGCTGCCGCCAAGAAGCCGGCTGCCAAGAAGGCTGCTGCCAAGAAGCCGGCTGCCAAGAAGGCTGCCGCCAAGCCTGCCGCGGCCCCTGCCGTTGCTCCCGCTTCGGCTGCCAAGACCGCGCTGAACCCGGCTGCTGCCTGGCCGTTCCCGACGGGCAACCGTCCGTAAGCTGCTCCGCCACGGAGTGGACCTTACACGTTCCGCAAGGAACCGCACCGGCACGCAGCGCGTGCCCGCATGACCGGATACTGCGTATCCGGTCCGCAAGACACCAGGTCTTGCCGACCCGCCGATGGCATCCGCCCGGCGGGTTTTTTCATGGGCGCGCGCCCGCGCGCGGAGCGGTCCGCCGCAATGTTACGGAATTGCAAAGCCGAAAAGAAAAAGCGCCGCGACCCTTGCGGGTGCGGCGCGCTTTGCTGCGCTCTGGCGCGGCCCTGCGGGGCCGCGAGGGCTCAGTGCGTGACCCGGGTCACGCCGCCCGAGGACAGCAACCGCACGCGTTCGCCAGGGCGGAAGGCTTCGTCGGCCTCCTGCGTGATCGCGCGCATCTCGCCGTTGTCCAGGCGCACGGTGATTTCCAGCCCGCGGCGCTGGTTGATCTTGTTCTCGGCCGCGCTGCCGGCAATGCCGCCGAGCACCGCGCCAAGGATCCCGGCCGCCACCGCGCCGTTGCCGCCGCCGATGGTGCTGCCGGCGGCAATGCCGCCGATGGCACCGCCCGCAAGCGTGCCGGCGCCGCTCTGGCCACCCTGGATGGTGACCTCGCGGATGCCTTCGACCACGCCGTAGCGCACGGTCTGTTCGCGCTGCGCCTGGCCGGTGCCATAGACGCTGCTGGAGTTGGATTGCGTAGCGCAGCCGGCAACCAGGGCGGTGACGGCAAGGACGGCAACGGCACCGCCACGTAGCTTGTTGTTCATGTCGTTTCCCGAGAAGAAGCCACGCGCTGGCCGCAGGTCAGGCGTAGCGGTACCCGAATGCAGACTGGAACCGGTTGCCGATTTCCTCGCGCGACAACCAGTGATTCTGCGGACCCTGTTGCGCGATCTTGACCGAACCCATCAGCGATGCCAGGCGGCCAGTCGTTTCCCAGTCTAATCCGTTTTCAATGCCGTAGAGCAGGCCGCCACGGAAGGCGTCGCCACACCCGGTCGGGTCCACGATGCGCTCGGCCGCAACCGCCGGAATCGCGTACTGGCGACCATCGGCAAAGATGCTGGCGCCGCGCTCGCCGTGCGTGACGATGAAGGCACGAACCTTGGCGGCAACCTCGGCGCTGGTCCATGCGGTGCGGGACAGCAGGACCTGCGCCTCGTAGTCATTGACTGTCACGTAACTGGCGAGTTCAACGAACTCGCGCAGGTCTTCCCCGTTGAACAGGGGCATCGCCTGACCCAGGTC
The DNA here is from genome assembly GCF_058787075.1 of Cupriavidus sp. FW305-46. Taxonomy (NCBI): domain Bacteria; kingdom Pseudomonadati; phylum Pseudomonadota; class Betaproteobacteria; order Burkholderiales; family Burkholderiaceae; genus Cupriavidus; species Cupriavidus sp. FW305-46. The sequence goes on along the minus strand of NZ_JBYSZI010000006.1, from coordinate 68,875 downwards.
AAAGATGAATGGCACGCCGGCTTCGGCGAACTGGCGCGCGTGGTGCAGCATGCCCTCGCGGCTGTCGGGCGCGACGATGCCCAGGCCCGGCGCGCTGGCGCCGCCGAGCGCATCCTTGACGTGGTTCAGCTGCGACTGGCTCATTGCGCCAGGGTGGAAGGCGGTGATCTGGTTGTTGTCCAGGTCGGTGGTGATCATGGCCTGCGCCGTGAAGGTCTCCGGCAGCACGCGGATGTGGCCGGTGGCGATCTCCAGCTTGCGCAGGTAGTCCAGGTAGGGTTCGGCATCGGCGCCGACGGTGGCCATCACCACGGGATCGCCGCCCAGCATCTTCAGCGTGTAGGCGATGTTGCCGGCGCAGCCGCCGAACTCGCGGCGCATGCCGGGCACCAGGAACGAGACGTTCAGCATGTGGATCTGGTCCGGCAGGATGTGTTCACGGAAGCGTCCGTCGAACGTCATGATGGTGTCGTAGGCGACGGAGCCGCAGATCAGGCTGGCCATGCTCTCTCCAGGTGTTGGGGTGATTGGGTGGAACGGAGCCCTTGCGGGCAGTATCGGTCGGGCAGAAAACAAAAAGCGGCCGCCCCGGGATGCGGGCGGCCGCTGCCGTCCGGGAACCCGCGGGTTCCCGGGCGTGCCGCTGATTTACTTCAGCGCGGCCAGGGCGGCGTCGTAGTCCGGCTCGGTCTTGATTTCCGGCACCAGCTGGCTGTACTTGACGGTGTCGTTCTCGTCGAGCACCACCACGGCACGTGCGGTCACGCCGGCCAGCGGGCCGGACTTGATGTCCACGCCGTAGTTGCCCTTGAACTCGGCGCCGCGCATGGTCGACAGCGGCACCACGTTGGCCAGGCCTTCAGCGGTGCAGAAGCGGCCCATGGCGAACGGCAGGTCGGCCGAGATCGTCAGCACCACGGTGTTGGCGAGGCCGCTGGCGGCTTCATTGAACTTGCGCGCAGAGGCCTGGCACACCGGGGTATCCAGGCTCGGCACGATGTTCAGCACCTTGCGCTTGCCGGCGAAGTCGGCCAGCGTGACGTCCTTCAGGTCCTTGCCGACCAGCGAGAAGGCGGGGGCCTTGTCGCCGGCTTGCGGGAACTTGCCTGCGACTTCGATGGCGTTGCCGCCGAGGGTGACGTTGCTCATGTCTACTCCTTGTTGTCTGATGGATTTCCGGTTCGTGTCCGGAGCGGGGGGCGCGGCCTGCCGCCGGACTCGGATTCGGCCCGGCGGCGGGCCAGGGATTCAGGGGTAAAAAATCAGCACGCGATAGTTGGCTGGCGCCTGCTGCGTCCGGAATCGTACCCGAACCGGCAGCTCCATGCCCGCGCGAAGACCCTGCGCGGCAAAGGCCTTTTGCGACGGCTCCAGGTACTCCGCGGGTTGCAGCACGCGGCGCAGCAGCAGCTGGTCCTGCAGGTCGGTCATCACCAGCTCGATCGCGGGCAGGGCGGTGCTGGCGCGGCCCAGGTTGCGCAGCGTGACCGCCAGCAGGTAGGTGTCGCCGTCTTCATCCTGGCGCTGCAGCTGCGAGGTCTCGATGCGCAGCGCATCGATGTCGCGCCACGGCGGCACGTCGCAGCCCAGCGGCGCGCAGGCGGCCTCGAGTGCCGGGCGCAGCATCGGGAACTGGCCGGCCAGCTGGCTGCGTGCCAGGTAGACCACTTGCACGGCCGCGGCGATGGCAAGCACGACGGCGGCCACGCGCCAGGCGGAGCGGGGCACCGTCACGGGCTTGCGGGGCTGCCGTTCGCGTTCGCGCTCACGCGCGTGGCGCAGGAAGTCGGGGGCGAAGACCGGGCCGGCCGGTGCTTCGGTGCGTGCCCAGCGGCGCGTGGTCTGCTCGCGCGCGACGGCGCCGCCGGTGACGCTGGAGGGCTGTCCGGTGTCGGGGGCGTTGCCGTCGTCGCCAACGGTGGGTGAGGCGGGCGCGGCAGGCGAGGCGGCACGGCGGGCCGATGCCTCATCCGGCCATGCGGTCGGCTCGGACCCGGCATCGGCTGACGCCGCGCGCAGGAACTCGCTTGCGCTGGGGATGTTGGCCGCGGGTGTCACCGGCGCGGGTCCGGCGTCAGCATCAGCGGGTTGCGGTGCTGCCGGTGCCGCCGCAGCGGCCGGGGAGGGGGCCGCTGCGGCCGGGGTATCGAGCGCGCCGTGATCGAGTGCCGGCCAGGCGGACGCGGACGCCGCTTGTGCCCGCTGTGCCGGCGCATCCTCGGCGGGTTCCGGTGCCGTGACGGGGGCGGGCTCGGCCGCCTCCGGGCCGGCAGCCTGGCGTTCCGCCTCGCGTGCATCGCGATGGGCGACGGCTTCGTTGGCTTCGCGCAGCGCCTGTTCGATCTCGGCGTCTTCCATGCCAGTGGGTGCCGGCATGGCCATGTCCTCCGGCGACGACATCAGCATCGTCGGCGCATCCAGCGCCGGCACGTCATAGCCGGGGTCGATGGTCGGGGTGAAGGCAGGCTGCGGCGCAGGCGCGGCTTCCGCCGATGCGGGCGGCGCCGGGGGAGCGGGAGGGGCGGCCGGCGAAGCTGCCGCAGACGGCGCCGACGACGCCGACGACGCCGATGATGCAGCGCCGGCCGGCAGCGGAATCTCGATCAGGTGCTCGCGCGCGTCGAACACCGTTTCGCACTGGCCGCAGCGCACCAGCCCCTGGCGCAGGCGCAACTGGTCGGCGACCAGCCGGAAGGCGGTGCGGCAGGCCGGGCAGCGCGTGACTAGCTTGACGGCGGCCATCGGTGTGAATCAGGGTCGGGCGCCGCGGGTGCCATGCAGGCACACCCAGCCTTCCTCGCTGCGCCACACCGTCAGCGGCAGCCAGGGCGCGTAGGCCGCGGCGACTTCATCGGCCTGGCGCTCCAGCACGCCGGACAGCACCAGCCGTCCGCCGGCGCGCACGCGCGCGCTCAGCATGGCGGCCATCAGCTTGAGCGGATTGGACAGGATATTGGCGACCACCAGGTCGTAGCTGGCCTCGGACACCGATTCGGGCAGCGCGAACGAGGCTTCCACGCGGTTGCGCTCGGCGTTGTAGCGCGACGCTTCCACCGCGTTGGGATCGATGTCGATGCCGACGGTATCGCCAGCGCCCAGCTTGCGCGCCACGATGGCCAGGATGCCGGAGCCGCAGCCGTAGTCGAGCACGGTTTCGCCCGGCTTCAGGTTCTGCTCCAGCCACTGCATGCACAGCCGCGTGGTGGGATGGCTGCCGGTGCCGAAGGCCAGGCCGGGGTCCAGCTCCAGCACCACGGCATCGGGCTCGGGTGCGTCGTGCCACGACGGCACCACCCAGATGCGCTCGCCGATGCGGATCGGCTCGAACTGGGATTGCGTCAGCCGCACCCAGTCCTGGTCCTCGACCGCGCGCAGCTGGTAGGCCGGCACCGGGTCGATGCCCAGCTGGTTGGCGGCTGCCGCCACCACCACGGCCGGATCGGCATCGTCGCCGAACAGCGCCACCACGCGCGAGCGGTTCCACGCGAGTTGCTTCGGTTCCAGCCCGGGCTCGCCAAAGAGCGGCTGCTCGTCGGGCGTGTCGGCATCGGCGTCTTCCACCGAGACCGACAGTGCGCCGAGGTCGAACAGGGCATCGGACCAGGCTTCGGCCTGGTCCTGCGCCACTTCGATCACACATTCCTGAAATGCCACGGGCTTCCTTGCTTGCTGCTTGTGTATTGCGGGTAACGTTGCGTCAGGCCTTCGCGCGCTCCGCCAGGCGATGCTCGAGATAGTGGATGCTGGTGCCGCCTTCAACGAAGTTGGCATCCATCATCAGCTCGCGGTGCAGCGGCACGTTGGTCTGGATCCCGTCCACCACCATTTCCGACAGCGCGATGCGCATGCGGGCAATGGCCTGCTCGCGCGTGGCGCCGTAAGTGATGATCTTGCCGATCATCGAATCGTAGTTGGGCGGGACGAAGTAACCATCATACGCGTGCGAGTCGACCCGCACACCCGGGCCGCCGGGCATGTGCCAGGCGGTGATGCGGCCCGGCGACGGCGTGAACTTGAACGGATCCTCGGCGTTCACGCGGCATTCGATCGCGTGGCCACGGAACTGCACATCCTTCTGGCGCAAGCGCAGCTTCTCGCCGAAGGCGATGCGGATCTGCTCCTGCACGATGTCGATGCCGGTGATCATCTCGGTGACCGGGTGCTCGACCTGCACGCGCGTGTTCATCTCGATGAAGTAGAATTCGTTGTTCTCGTACAGGAACTCGAACGTGCCGGCGCCGCGGTAGCCCATCTTCTTGCAGGCCTCGGCGCAGCGGTCGCCGATGCGCTCGATCAGGCGGCGCGGAATGTGCGGTGCGGGAGCTTCCTCGATCACCTTCTGGTGGCGGCGCTGCATCGAGCAGTCGCGCTCGCCCAGCCAGATCGCCTGGCGGTGCTGGTCGGCGAGGATCTGGATTTCCACATGGCGCGGGTTCTCGAGGAACTTCTCCATGTAGACCTCGGGATTGCCGAAGGCGCGGCCGGCTTCTTCACGCGTCATGTTGACGGCGTTGATCAGCGCGGCTTCCGTGTGCACCACGCGCATGCCGCGGCCACCGCCGCCGCCGGCGGCCTTGATGATCACCGGGTAGCCCACGCGGCGCGCGGTGGCCAGGATTTCCTTGGGGTCGTCGGGCAGGGCGCCGTCCGAGCCGGGCACGCACGGCACGCCGGCCTTGATCATGGCTTGCTTGGCCGACACCTTGTCGCCCATCAGGCGGATGCTGTCGGCGGTCGGGCCGATAAAGACGAAGCCGGATTTCTCCACGCGCTCGGCAAAATCGGCGTTCTCGGACAGGAAGCCGTAGCCGGGGTGGATGGCCTGCGCGTCGGTCACTTCGGCGGCCGAGATAATGGCCGGCATGTTCAGGTACGACAGCGGCGACGGGGCCGGGCCGATGCAGACGGCTTCGTCTGCCAGGCGTACGTACTTGGCCTCTTTGTCGGCCTCGGAGTACACCACGACCGTCTTGATGCCCAGTTCGCGGCAGGCGCGCTGGATGCGAAGAGCGATTTCGCCGCGGTTCGCGATCAGAATTTTTTCAAACATGGTCTCTCTCTGCGAGAACAGTAGCGGTCCCGCTGCGCGCCGCAATGGCACGCCGGGCGCACGGCCCGGGGGCTGTTGCCGCCGCGGCCGCCATACTGCGCGGAACTGCATGGAACTGCACGGAACGGGCCGCGAAGCCCACAACGTCCCTGGCGCCAAACAACGCCATGGCTTGCCGCGCGGGCGCTGCTGCGGGGGCCACTTGCGTGGCCGGTGGCAGCGTGCGGCGTGGCATGCCGGTCAGGATCAGCCGATCACGAACAGAGGCTGGCCGTATTCGACGGCCTGGCCGTTCTCGACCAGAATTTCCTTGATGACACCGGCCTTGTCGCACTCGATTTCGTTGAGCAGCTTCATGGCTTCGATGATGCAGACGGTCTGGCCTTCCTTGACCGAGTCGCCGACGTTGACGAACGGCGCGGCGCCCGGCGACGGCGCACGGTAGAACGTGCCCACCATCGGCGAGGTCACCACATGGCCGGCGGGCAGCTGGGCGGCGGGCTCTGCAGCCGGAGCCACGGCACCGGCCGCCGGTGCGGCGGCCGCGGCGGGCGGCAGCGCCTGCATCTGCGGCATGGCCATCGGCGCCGCGACGATTTGCGGCGGTTGCTTGACGATGCGTACCTTGCCGTCGCCTTCGGTGACTTCCAGCTCGGAGATGCCGGATTCGGCCACCAGGTCGATAAGCGTCTTCAGCTTGCGCAGGTCCATCTTTTTATCCTCCTGAATCGGGTTATCCGGCCGCTGCCCGGGACGGGCCGCGGCGGAAGAATCGTGTTGCCGGCCACCGGAAATCCACGCCCGCCGTGCCGAGGCACGCCAACGGGCGCAGGCCGCCGGGCGGCGCGCGCAGGTTGTCGAAAAAATCTTGGGAGTTCAGCTCCCCGAACTCTCGGGTGGCGGCTGCTCCTGGCCCAGCACATAGTCCAGCGCCAGCAGGTAACCCTGCCAGCCAAGCCCGCAGATCACTCCGACCGCCACCTCGGAGAAATAGGAGTGGTGGCGAAAGCTTTCGCGCCGGTGCACGTTGGACAGGTGCACCTCGACGAACGGGATCGCCACGCCGGCCAGGGCATCGCGCAGTGCCACGCTGGTATGCGTGTAGGCAGCCGGGTTGATGATGATGAACTCGACCCCTTCCGCGCGTGCGGCGTGGATGCGGTCGACCAGTGCCCCCTCATGGTTGGACTGGAACGTATCCAGCGAAATGCCGGCTTTTGCCGCGCGTTCGGCCAGGGCCGCGTCGATATCGGCAAGCGTCGTGTGTCCGTAGGTTTCCGGCTCGCGCGTGCCCAGCAGGTTCAGGTTTGGCCCATGCAGGACCAGCACCTTGCGGTAGCGGGCTGAGCGACGGATAGAGCGGGTTGCAGTCACGGCGGCTCGACCAGATCAACGAAATTGCGCGGAGATTACCGTAGCTTAGAGGGATTTGTCTAGCGCGCGATACAAGGCTTGACGACCTTGCGCGGCGCTTTGGCGGCCCTTTAAGCACTTTCTGGCCGTTTTGGCGCCCCGGCGAAACAAATCGCTGAAGAAAAACGAAATTCAGCGAATTTGGCGGAAGAATACGCTCAGGCTCGTGGCAGCACAGCCCGCAGTTCCTCGGCCGTCACCCGTCCCATCTTGCGGTACTTGACCGATCCGTCCGGGTTGATCACCACCGTGTAGGGCAGGCCGCCGGCGCTGTTGCCGAAGTTGCGCGACAGCTCGGTGCCGGCAAAACCGGCCACGGCGAGCGGGTAGGCCACCGGGACCTTGGTGGTGAACTGTTGGATATTGGCGGCTGAATCGATGCCGATGCCGACAAACTCCACCTGGCGATTCTTGTATTCCTCATGCAGCGCGGTCAGCTCCGGCATTTCCTCGACACACGGCCCGCACCAGGGCGCCCAGAAGTTGATCACCACGGTCTTGCCGCGCAGCTTGCCCAGGTCCAGGTCGGCGCCGGCGGCGTCGGGCAGGCGTGTCTGGAAGAAGGTTTCCACCGCCTGGTCGCTGGCGGGCTTGGGCGAGAACACGAAATGGCCGGCCAGTGCGCCGGCGGCGCAGGCGACCACGGCCACGGCGATCCACAGCCAGAGGCGGGAGCGGCGGGCGGGCGAGGAAACGGTTTCAGTCATGGGGATGGCTTGGACCAGTGAAGTGGGGGCAGGCCGTCAGGCCGGGTCGGCATCGCCGGGCGCGTCCATCAGCGCCCGTACCGCCTGCACGTCGGCGCGGGCCGGGCGGCCCGAGGCGTCGGCACGCACGGCGCCGCGTTCGTCGACGGCATCATACAGTGCAATATGAATGCCGACTGGGGCACCCAGTTCCGCGCGCACCTCGCCGGCGAGCAGCCGGGCCTCGCGGCGGTCGGGCCACTGGCCCTTCCACAGGAAGCTGAGGGTCTCGACCTCGCCGCGGCCGCCGAAATGCCGGCTCTCGCTGGTCTCGAAGTCCACGCCGGCGTTGATCAGGTGCAGTGCCGCGTCCTTGGCGCTGTCGCAGAAGCACTGCAGATAGATATCGGAGTGCTCGGTGGCGGTGCCGTTGAGCACGGCGCCGACCAGGTAAGGCCGGAACGGCGCCAGGTCTTCCATGGCCAGCACCGCCAGCCGGCGCAGCAGCGCCAGCACGCGGGGCTGGCTGTCGGCGTGGAACAGCGCCTGGTAGGCGCGCACTTCGGCTTCGACCTGTTCGTTGTCGGGCAGCCATTCGCCGGGCACGCGCTGCTCGCCCAGCACCTGGCGGGCGGCCTTGCGCTTGGCGGTGGCGTAGTCGGCACCGTCCTCGGCGATCATCCGGGCGGCAGCCTGGGCGATTTCCTCGCGCAGGCGGGTGGGGTCGGGGGTGGTGCGTCGGGTCATGCCCCATGATACCGGACGCTCCCGCGCAACCGGTGCGCGCGCTGCCGCAGTGCAGCGAAGGCCGCGGGCGCTCGGGTACAATCGGAGGCTTCCTGCCCGGCCACCGCACCGCAAGACTCGGCCTGAAACAGCCGCCATGCCGCCGCGCCACGCCGGGTGCCGAATCCCCACGCCTGCGGGCTTCAAGTCTTTCCGGGAACCCATGCATATTCATATCCTTGGCATCTGCGGCACCTTCATGGGCGGCCTGGCGGTGCTGGCCAAAGAGGCCGGCCACCGCGTCACCGGCTGCGATGCCAATGTCTACCCGCCGATGAGCACCCAGCTCGAGGCCCAGGGGATCGAGCTGATCGAAGGCTTCGACCCCGCGCAACTGTCGCTGGAGCCGGACCTGTTCGTGATCGGCAACGTGGTCTCGCGCGGCAATGCGCTGATGGAGGCCATCCTCGACCGCAACCTGCCCTATGTGTCGGGTCCGCAATGGCTGGGCGAGCACGTGCTGGCGCGCAAGTGGGTGCTGGCGGTGGCCGGCACGCACGGCAAGACCACCACCACGTCGATGCTGGCCTGGATCTTGGAGGATGCCGGCTACAACCCCGGCTTCCTGGTGGGCGGGGTGCCGCAGAACTTCGGCATCTCGGCGCGCGTGAGCGAATCGGACTTTTTCGTGATCGAGGCCGACGAGTACGACACCGCCTTCTTCGACAAGCGCAGCAAGTTTGTCCACTATCGCCCGCGCACTGCGATCCTGAACAACCTGGAATACGATCACGCCGACATCTTCCCGGATCTGGCGGCGATCGAGACCCAGTTCCACCACCTGGTGCGCACCGTGCCCGGCCAGGGCCGGGTTGTCGTCAACGGCCTGGAGGAAAGCCTGGCACGCGTGCTGGAGCGCGGCTGCTGGAGCGAGGTCGAGCAGTTTGGCGTGGGCGACTGGCGCGAGAGCGATGCTGCCGCCACTGCGGCGCCCGGCAAGGACGCCTTCGACGTCTGGTTTGGCGATACCGTCCAGGGTACCGTGGTGTGGGACTTGCAGGGCACCCATAACCGCATGAATGCGCTGGCCGCGATCGCCGCCGCGCGCCATGTGGGCGTGCCGGCCGCGCAGGCGATCGAATCGCTGTCCCGCTTTGCCAACGTCAAGCGCCGCATGGAAGTGCGCGGCGTGGCGGGCGGCGTGACCGTCTATGACGACTTCGCCCACCATCCGACCGCGATCCAGACCACGCTGGACGGGCTGCGCCGCCGCGTCGGCGATGCCCGCATCCTGGCGGTGCTGGAGCCGCGCTCCAACACCATGAAGCTGGGCGTGATGAAGGCGCAACTGCCGGCCAGCCTGGAGCAGGCCGACCTGGTGTTCGGCTACGGCGCCCCGGCCGGCAAGGACGCGCTGGGCTGGGACCTGGCCGGATCGCTGGCGCCGCTGGGCGACAAGGCCGCCGCCTTCCAGGACCTGGGCACGCTGGTGCAGGCCGTGCGTGCCGCGGCGCAGCCGGGCGACCACGTGCTGGTGATGAGCAACGGCGGCTTCGGCGGCGTGCACCAGAAGCTGCTGGACGCCCTGAGCCAGGGCGCCGCAAGCTGACCGGCGGGAAGGACCACCATGCTGCTGTACCTGCACGGATTCCGCTCCTCGCCCCAGTCGTTCAAGGCCCGGCTGGTGCAGGAGCGCATGCGCGAGTGGGGCGTGGGCCGCTACTACGCCTGCCCCACGCTCAATGTCTCGCCCGAAATGGCCATTGCCCAGGCGCAGGCCGCGATCCGCGCCGCGCAGGCCGGCGGCGACCAGGAGATCGCCATCGTCGGCTCGTCGCTGGGTGGCTTCTATGCCCGCTGGCTGGGCGAGCGCCATGGCTGCAGGACCGTGCTGCTCAATCCGGCCATCCATCCCTGGACCGACCTGGAAGCGTACCTGGGCGAGCAGCCGCTGTGGCACGGCGGCGGCTCGGTCACGGTCGAGCGCCGCCATCTGCAGGAACTGCTGGACCTGCGCGTGGACACCATCACCGATCCCGGACGCTATTACCTGCTCGCCGCCACCGGCGACGAAGTGCTGGACTACCGTGAGATGGTCGCGGCCTGCCCGGGCGCAAACATCCGCGTGATCGAGGGCAGCGACCACGGCATCAGCGAATTTGCCGACTACGTCGACGATGTGCTCGCCTTCTGCGGCTACGGCCCCGGCGGCAAGGTGCCGGCAGGCGCAGGCCCGGCATGAGCGCGCAGTCCGCGCGCCGCTGCAGCTGGAGCCCGCACCTGGCCTTTGATGCGGCCATCACGCCCAACCTGCGGCGCTGGGTGACCGGTGACGACGGCTCGCTGACCGCGCGCCTGGTGGCAGCATCGGAGCGCTTTCACGTGGCGCGCCTGCTGCAGCGCCCGCAGCGCCCGCTCGCCGATGAATGGCAGGTGCTGGGCCAGCACGACCGCACCCCCGCGCTGACGCGCGAGGTGCTGCTGATCTGCGACGATATTCCCGCCATATTTGCCCATACTGTGGTGCGCCAGCGCCATGCGCGCCGCGACTGGCCGTTCCTGCGCGGGCTGGGCGAGCGCCCGCTGGGCGGCCGGCTGTTTGTCGACCCGGCGGTGGCGCGCGAGCCGTTCCAGTTTGCGCGGCTGCTGCCGCACCATCCTCTGCGCCAGGCCTTGCAGCGAGTGCTGCCGGCCATGGCGCCACTGCCCATGCTGCCGGCGCGGCGCTCGGTGTTCCGGCGCGGCGACGGCGTCATGCTCGTGACAGAAGTGTTCCTGCCGGACCTGCTGTCGCGGCCATCCCCGGGGACCGAGGCGATTCCGCATCCCAGGTATTTGCGGACGACAGACCGAAGCCCCTCTACACACACTACCGAAACCAAGAAAGAGACCACGAGATGAAACTGCAGGGTCGGGTTGCCATCATCACCGGTGCCGCCGCCGGCATCGGGTTTGCCACCGCGCAGCGCTTTGCCGCGGACGGCGCCATCGTCGTCCTGTGCGACGTGCAGGAAGAGCGCGTGCGCGAGGCCGCCGACAAGCTGGCCGCCACCGGCGCCACCGTGTCGGCCTACCGCGTCGACGTGACCCGGCGCGACGAAGTCGATGCCATGGTGGCCGCCGTGCTGGCCGCGCACGAACGCGTAGACATCCTCGTCAATAACGCCGGCATCACCAAGGATGCACGCCTGGCCAAGATGACCGAGGCCCAGTTCGATGCCGTCATCGACGTCAACCTGAAGGGCGTGTTCAACTGCGCGCAGGCCGTGGCCGGCCTGATGAGCGAGCAGGGCAAGGGCGTGATCCTGAACGCTTCCAGCGTGGTCGGCCTGTACGGCAACTTCGGCCAGACCAACTACGCCGCCAGCAAGTTCGGCGTGATCGGCTTCACCAAGACCTGGGCGCGCGAGCTGGGCCCCAAGGGCGTGCGCGTGAACGCGGTGTGCCCGGGCTTCGTCAATACCGAGATCCTGCAGACCGTGCCGGAAAAGGTGCTGGACGGCATGAAATCGTCGTGCTGGCTGCGCCGCCTGGCCGAGCCGGCCGAGATCGCCAGCATCTACGCCTTCCTGGCCAGCGACGACGCCAGCTACGTCAACGGCGTGGCGATCGAGGCCAGCGGCGGCATGTCGCTCTGAACTGCGTGGGTGCACGCACCCCGCCGGGGCGCCGGCCCCCGCAGGCGCCGGAGCGGGGTGCGGTATCATTCCAGGTCTCAGGCCGTATCGATACGGCGTGGCCCGCGGCCAGCGATTTGCACCCCGCGCGCCGCACTCGCTTCCGTTCGCACGCATTTGCGCCCGGTTGCACCATTTCTCCCACAGGACCCGCCCCGGCGCTGCCTCTTGGCGGCCAGACGCGGTTCCGCGCATTTCTGAAAGTACCGATCGATGCAGTTGCTGTTCGAAGAAGGCGGCGAAATCCGCGCCGGCACCGTGCTGAACCAGCAGGGCGAGGCTTACCAGGTGGAGCTGCCAGCCGGCAAGCGTACCAAGGTCAAGTCGCGCGACGTGCTGCTGCAGTTCGCGCAGCCGTCGGCAATCGAGCTGGTGCGCCAGACCGGCGACATGATGGCCGAGATCGACCTGGACTTCCTGTGGGAATGCGCGCCCGAGGCTGAATTCGGCTTCGCCGAGCTGGCCGCCGAATACTACGGCGCCGAGCCCGGCCCGGTGCAGCAGGCGGCGCTGGCGATGGCGCTGCACGGCAACCCGGTGTACTTCCGCCGCAAGGGGCGCGGCCGCTACCAGCGCGCGCCCGAAGACCAGCTCAAGGCGGCGCTGGCCGCGCTCGAGCGCAAGCGCCAGCAGGCGCTGGTGCAGGCCGAGTACGAAGAGCAGCTCAAGGCGCTGACGCTGCCGGAGACGTTCCGCAACAAGGTGCTGCAACTGCTGTTCAAGCCGGACAAGAACAGCCTGGAATACAAGGCCATGGACGCCGCCTGCACCGCGCTGGGAATGACCCCGATGCGGCTGATGGTGGCCGCCGGCGGCGTCGCCAGTGCGCGCGCGCTGCATGAGGCCAAGTTCCTGGCCGAGTGCTTCCCGAAGGGAACGGGCTTTCCGGAAACCGACGTGCCCGAGCCGCCCGCCGACCTGCCGGTGGCCGACGTGGAGGCATTCTCGATCGACGACGTCACCACCACCGAGATCGACGATGCGCTGTCCGTGACCAAGCTGCCCGACGGCAAGCTGCGCATCGGCATCCATATCGCCGCGCCCGCGCTGGGCATCCGCCGCAGCGAACCGCTCGATGCAGTCGCGCGCCAGCGGCTGTCCACGGTCTATTTCCCGGGCGACAAGATCACCATGCTGCCCGACGCCGTGGTGGAGCGCTACACGCTGCAGGAAGGGCGCACGTGCCCGGCGCTGTCGCTGTATGTGACGGTGGACCCGACCGTGTGGCTGATCACCGGCAGCGAGACCCGCGCCGAGATGGTGCCGATCGCCGCCAACCTGCGCCACAACCTGCTCGACGATGTCATCACCGAGGCTGCGCTTGCCGCGGGCACCGGCGACTACCCGTTCCGCGACGCGCTGACGCAGCTGTGGCACTTTGCCGGCTACCTGTACGACGAGCGCCAGAAGGCGCGCCTGGCCAGCGGCCTGCGCCCCGAGACCCACAACCGCGCCGACTTCAATTTCTACCTGGACGACCAGGCCGACGGCAGCCAGCGCGTGCGCATCGAACAGCGCAAGCGCGGCTCGCCGCTGGACAAGATCGTTGCCGAGCTGATGATCCTGGCCAACAGCACCTGGGGCAAGCTGCTGGCCGACAACGGCGTGCCGGGCATCTACCGCACGCAGAAGGCGTGGGGCATGCACCGCACCCGCATGCAGACCTACCCGGCACCGCACGAGGGCCTGGGCGTGGCGCAGTACGCTTGGAGCACCTCGCCGCTGCGCCGCTATGTCGACCTGGTCAACCAGTGGCAGATCCTGGCGGTGGCCCAGCACGGCGTGACCGCCAAGCTGGTGGCGCCGTTCAAGCCCAAGGACGCCGACCTGCTGGCCGCGGTGGCGGACTTCGAAGGCACTTACGCCGCCTACGCCGACCACCAGTCGACCATGGAGCGCTACTGGTGCCTGCGCTGGCTCAAGCAGGAAAAGCGCGAGCGCATGGTGGCCTCGGTGCTCAAGGAAGGCGCGGTGCGCTTTACCGAGATCCCGCTGGTCACGCGCGTGCCCGAACTGGTGCAGGCGCAGCGCGGCACGCAGGTGCTGCTGGAGATCGGCGAGACCGACGAGATCACGCTGGAAGTGTCGTGCCGGGTGCTGGAGATCTTCGCCGGTGAAGGCGAAGTGCCCGAGGAAGAGCTGGAAAGCGACGAGGAAGCCGCAGAGCTGTCCGCCGAAGCCGCTGCCGATGCAGCCGCCGAGGAAGCGGCCGAGCAGGCCGCCGGGGTCTCGGACGAAGCCCCGGCCGAAGCGGGCGGCGACGATGCCGGCGCGGCGTCGGGCGAGCGCGACACCGGCACCCCGGCCGCCGGCTGAAGCCTTCGGAAATCGGCGGCGCTCACTTACAATGCCTGTCTGATCCGGGGCCCGCGGCCCCGGTCTTGCCAGGCCGCCGGCCCGGACCGGTTCGGGCCGCCGCCCGCCCTTCAGCCACCCTCCATCCATCGTGAACGCCACACTCGCCGCTCCCCGCCACTGGTGGCATGCCAGGTGGCACAACAGCAGTACGCTGGCCAAGGCGCTGGCCATTTCCGTGGCCGTGCACGTGCTGCTGCTGATGGTGCGGGTGGCTGCGCCCGAGGTGTTCGAGATCAAGCGCAGCGATGCCGCGCTGGACGTGGTGCTGGTCAATGCCAAGTCGGCGCAGAAGCCGCGCAACCCGACCGCGCTGGCGCAAGCCAACCTGGACGGCGGCGGCGACCATGACCTGCAGCGCGCTACCACGCCGCTGCCCGCGCAGACCCAGACGCAGGAAGGCGACCTGGTGCGCCAGGTGCAGCGCCGCGTCGAGCAGCTGGAACAGGAGCAGCAACGCCTGCTGACCCAGTCGCGCGAGGCCGCGCCGTCGGTGCGCAACCAGCCGCTCAAGCCCGGCGAGAAGCGCCAGGACACCCCGCAGCGCGGCCAGGACGAGCGCACCTCGACCGACGAGATGGCCAGGCTGGAGGCCGAGATCGGCCGCAACCTGGACCACTACGCCAAGCGGCCCAAGCGCTTCCAGCTGACCGCCACCAGCGCCCAGGCGGTCGACTACGCGCAGTACTATGACCGCCTGCGCCACAAGATCGAGGCGCGCGGCACCACTGACTTCCCGCAACGCAACGGCAAGCCGCTGTACGGCCAGCTGATCCTGGTGATCAACGTCAACCGGCTCGGCAAGCTCGGCTACAACCGCGACGGCTACAACGTCGATGCCATCGACGTGGTCAAGAGCTCGGGCGATCCCGCGCTGGACCGCCAGGCCGTGGCGATCGTGCGCGCGGCCGCGCCGTTCGGCCCCTTTACTGCCGAGATGGCGTCGCGCCAGGACATCCTCGAAGTCATTTCCACTTTCAAGTTTTCGCGCAACGGGCTGGAAACCCGCTTGCAGGCACGCTGATGACATCCACTGATTCTTCCCAAGCCACTTCCGACCGCTATGTGGTGATCGGCAACCCGGTTGCGCACAGCCGTTCGCCGGCGATCCACGCGGCCTTTGCGCGCCAGACCGGCGAGGCCGTGCAATACGACCGCCTGGAGGCGCCGCTGGACGGGTTTGCCGATGCCGTGCGCCAGTTCTTTGCCGAGGGCGGCTACGGCTGCAATGTCACCGTGCCGTTCAAGCTCGAAGCCTATGACCTGGCCGACCGCCTGACCGAGCGCGCCGAGGCCGCCGGCGCGGTCAACACGCTGTGGATCGAAGAGGGCATGATCCATGGCGACAACACCGACGGCATCGGCCTGGTGCGCGATATCCAGGACAACCTCGACACCCTGATCGAAGGCAAGCGCGTGCTGCTGCTGGGCGCCGGCGGCGCCGCCATGGGCGCGATGCTGCCGCTGATCGAATGCCGGCCGTCGCGCATCGTGGTGGCCAACCGCACCGCCTCGCGCGCGAGCGACATGCTGGAAGAGTTTGTCGAAGCCGCCGACCAGTACGGCGTGGAGCTGTGGGGCGGCGGGCTCGATGCGCTCGACGGGCTGTCCGAGGACGAAGCCGTGGACGTGGTCATCAATGCTTCGTCCAGCAGCCTGCATGGCGAAGTGCCGCCGGTGCCCGAGTTCCTGCTGGGCGAAGGCGTGCTGGCCTACGACATGATGTACGGCGCCGAGCCCACGGTGTTCCTGCAGTTCGCCGCGCGCTGTGGCGCGCGCACCAGCGACGGCCTGGGCATGCTGGTCGAACAGGCGGCTGAAGCGTTCTACAGCTGGCGCGGCGTGCGCCCCCGCACCGCCCCCGTGCTGGCCGAGCTGCGCGCCGCGCTGCAGGCCGAACGCAAGGGCTGACCGGGGCGCCGCCAGCCGTGGCCAACCGCAACCGCGCAGCCAGCGCCAGCCGCGGCGCAGCCCCCGCACGCACGGTGTTCAACCCGGTCCGCTGGCTCGGCTACCTGCTGGGCTGCGTGGCGGCGGGCGTGGTGGCGATGCAGCTGTACTTCTTCGTGCAGATCGCAAGCTGGCAATACATCAATCCTTCGACGACCACGTTCATGCGCGCCGAGCGCTGGCGCCTGTGCGGCATCAACCTCTGGAACTGCGGCATCGACCGGCAATGGGTACCGTACGACCGCATCTCGCGCAACCTCAAGCGCGCGGTGATCGCCAGCGAGGACGCCGACTTCGTCAACCATCCGGGCTATGAGCTGGATGCCATGCTCGATGCCTGGGAGCGCAACAAGAAGCGCGGGCGCATCGTGCGCGGCGGTTCCACCATCACGCAGCAGCTGGCCAAGAACCTGTTCCTGTCGTCCGAGCAGCAATACCTGCGCAAGGGCCAGGAGCTGGCCATCACGTGGATGCTCGAGTTCTGGCTGGACAAGCAGCGCATCTACGAGATCTACCTGAATTCGGTGGAGTGGGGCGAGGGCGTGTTCGGCGCGCAGGCCGCGGCGCAGCACTACTTCCGCACCAGCGCCGACAAGCTCAGCGTGGGCCAGTCCGCGCGCCTGGCCGCGGCGCTGCCGGCACCCAAGTGCTTCGACAAGAAGGAATACTGCGCCAACGTGCGCGTGAATTTCCGCGCCAAGGCAAGCACCATCGCGCGGCGGATGGGGGCAGCCACGCTGCCCGACTGAGCCCCGCGGGGCTCAGCTCAGCCAGCCCTTCCTGCGGAAATACACCAGCGGGATCGCCGCCGACACCGCCATCAGCGCAATCGCCCACGGATAGCCCGCGCCCCAGTCCAGCTCCGGCATGAACTTGAAGTTCATGCCGTAGATGCTGGCGATCAGCGTGGGCGGCATCAGCGCCACCGACACCACCGAGAACAGTTTGATGATCTTGTTCTGGTTGATGTTGATGAAACCGACGGTCGCGTCCATCAGGAAGTTGATCTTGTCGAACAGGAACGCGGTGTGGTTCTCGATCGAGTCGATGTCGCGCAGGATCTGGCGGGCCTCGTCCTGCTGCTCGGCCGACAGCAGCTGGCTGCGCATCAGGAAGGACACCGCGCGGCGCGTGTCCATCACGTTGCGGCGGATGCGCCCGTTCAAGTCTTCCTCGCGGGCGATGGTTTCCAGCACGTCGGCCGCGGCGGCATCGGTCACGTTCTCGGCCAGCACGCGGCGGCTCGCTTCTTCGAGCCGCTCGTAGATTTCCTCGATCGAGTCGGCGGAATACTCGGCGTCGGTCGCGTACAGGTCCATCAGCACGTCCTTGGCATTGCGCACCGAGCCCGGGCGCATGCGTGCGCGCAGCCGCACCAGCCGGAACACCGGCAGGTCTTCGTCGTGGATGGAGAACAGTACGTCGCGCGTCAGCACGAAAGCCACGCGCACGTTGCGCGACAAGGCCTCTTCCTCGTCCAGCAGGAAGTCGGTGCGGATATGGATATTCTCGTCCTCGCCCTCGAAATATCGCGCGGACGCTTCCAGGTCGCCCAGGTCTTCCAGTTCGGGAAGGGCGACGCCATAGGCTTCCTTGATCCAGTTCAGTTCCTCGTCGTCGGGATTGACGACATCGATCCAGATCGGCTTGTGCTGCAGCAGCTCATTGCGCTCGTCGACCTGCTCCTGGGCAAGCCGGCCTTTCTGCAGGACGAACAGGTTGATCATCCCCGGGATTCCTTATTGCTGATTGCGACGAAAAACAAAGACAAGCGCGAAGACAAGCGCAGGCGGCTCGCCGCATTCCCAGGTAGTCCGTCATGCCCTGCATGGCCTGGCGAGACGCCGGAAGGCGCCCTGCCAGGGCCGGGCCACGGGCAAGCGTGATCGCGCTGTACCGCGGCTGCCGGACGCAACGGACTCGGCGGGCGGTACAAGGCGATGGCGTTTGCCTGGGTTGGCTGGCTAGCCGGGAGAGGGAAAATCCGCACGCGGTGCGGCGCGCATGGATGGCGCCGCCGGTGGCACGGAAAGACACTCGCCCGCAGTGTTCTGCTGCGGGCGAGGCCGACGAGGCGCGGAGCCGGGTGCTCCGGGCGGGTCGTCGTTACGCAGCCCGCAGTGACATGGCATTCGCAGAGGTCGCAGCGCTGCTGCGGCAACTCGAACACCCGATGCTACTGCCCACGTAATTTCTCCGGGATTGTGATGGCCGCGAGTGTAGCCCAACGTAGGGTGGATTGTTAAGTGAAATCTCCGCGCACGCGGCCCGCTGTTGCCCGCTCACGACCGGCGGCGCGCCCACCTGGCGATCAGCCCAGCGCGCCCTGCAGCCGGCGCCACAGCAGCGGCGCCAGCATCACCGAGGACAGCGCCAGGAACATCAGCACGATCGCCGCGTAGTCCTGCCAGTGCGGCTGCTCGCCCAGCATCCACATGCCCGAGAACACGCCGACTACCGGAATGAACATGATCGACAGGCTCGACACCACCGGCGGCAGGCTGCGCGCCAGCCCGAACCAGACCAGGTGGCAGAAGGCGAAGACCACCACCGCGTTGTAGGCGATGGCGCCCCATTCGACGGCGGTGGGCATGCGCCAGCCGTCTTCCAGCAGCAGCGAGCCGACCGCCAGGAAGGGCAGGGTCACGGCCAGCATCCAGAACGTCATGGCGCCGATGGGCACGTCGGTCGGGGTGCGTTTTATCAATTGGGTGCCGAAGCCCCAGCCGGCCGCGGCCAGCAGCATCAGCAGCGTGCCGGCCGGGCTGCCGGTCAGCGCGGCGAGCTCGCCGGAAAGCAGCAGCACCGTTCCGGCCAGCGCGCAGCCGATGCCCAGCCAGGCCCAGGCGCCGATGCGCTCGCGGAAGAACACCAGGCCCCAGACCACTGCCCAGATCGGCATGGTGTAGCCCAGGATGGCGGCCCGGCCCGAGGACAGCATCTTGACCGCGCAGATCGCAAACAGGTGCCAGACCACCATGTTGGGAATGGCCAGGCGGACCACCGTGCCCCATTCGCGCCGCGGCACGGCCAGCGAATCGCCGCGCAGTCGCAACGCCAGCCCCAGCGCCACCAGCCCGCCCGCCATGCACAGCAGGCGGAAGCCCATCGCCGGAAAGTGCGCTACGCCAACCTTCATGATGGGCCAGTTGATGCCCCAGGCAAGGGTGAGCACGACAAGCAGGAAGATACCGCGGCGATCGAGAGACATGACGGGACGCGGCTGTGCGTCATGCCGCGCTTTGTTTTGAGAGGAAGCGCAAAACCATAGCACGCAGCGGGTAAAATTGCCGGAAGCGACATATGCTGCAGGGATGAAAGGTTTTCACGCCGCTGCGGCCAACCGCGCCGGCCGGGCCAATGGGGCGCCGGCGCCACCAGGATATTCCGAGTACCCATGACTTTCACCGAGCAGCTTGCTGCCGCCTGGCAGCGCAACGATTCCCTCCTGTGCGTCGGGCTCGATCCTGACCCGCAGAAGCTGCCGCTGTCCCTGACCGGGGCGGGCGGCGCCATCTTTTCGTTCTGCCGCGAGATCGTTGACGCCACCGCCGACCTGGTCTGCGCCTTCAAGCCGCAGATTGCGTACTTCCACTCGCAGCGCGCGGAAGACCAGCTCGAGCAGCTGATCCACTATATCCACGACGCCCACCCCGGCATCCCGGTGATCCTGGACGCCAAGCGCGGCGACATCGGCTCGACCGCCGAGCACTACGCGCTGGAGGCCTTCGAGCGCTACCGCGCCGACGCGGTCACGGTCAGCCCGTACATGGGCTTCGATTCGATGCAGCCGTACCTGGCTTATCCCGACCGCGGCGTGATCGTGCTGTGCCGCACCTCCAACCCGGGCGGCTCGGACGTGCAGTTCCTGCAGGTCGACGGCAAGCCGCTGTACCAGCTGGTGGCCGAGGCCGCGCGCGAGCGCTGGAACACCACCGGCCAGATGGGCCTGGTGGTCGGCGCGACCTTCCCCAACGAGATCGCGCGGGTGCGCCAGATCGTCGGCGACATGCCACTGCTGATCCCGGGCATCGGCGCCCAGGGTGGCGACATCGAGGCCACGGTCAAGGCGGGGCGCACCGCGGACGGCACCGGCATGATGATCAACTCGTCGCGCGCCATCCTCTACGCCAGCCGCGAGAAGGATTTTGCGGCGGCGGCGCGCAATGTCGCGCTGCAGACGCGGGAGACCATCAATCGCTATCGCCACGGCTGAAACCGGGCGTAGACAATAAAAAACCGCGCCGGAGACGGCGCGGTTTTTTATTGGGCGCAGATTGCCGGGCGCCGGCCTCAGGCCTCGTTCCGGATCAGCTCCAGCAGCCCCCGCATGGCATGCTCGGCCGCCTGCCGGCGGATCTGGCCGCGGTCGCCGCGAAAGCGCTGAGTCTCGGTATTGGTGGTAATGCGGTTGCTCCAGCCGAAGCAGACCATGCCCACCGGCTTTTCCGGGGTGCCGCCGTTGGGCCCGGCCACGCCGGTGATCGATAGCGCCACCTGGGCGCGGCTGTTGAGCAGCGCGCCTTCGGCCATGGCGCGCGCCACTTCCTCGCTGACCGCGCCGTGGTCGCGGATCAGCTTGGCCGGCACGCCCAGCATGGTGGACTTGGCCTCATTGGAATAGGTGACGAAGCCGCGCTCGAACCAGCCGGACGAGCCGGATACGTCGGTAATGGCGGCAGCCACCAGCCCGCCGGTGCAGGATTCGGCAGTGGCCAGCATCAGGGATTTGTCGGCAAGGGCGACGCCGGCCTGGATGGCGAGCTGGTCGAGCAGGCGGCTGACAGACATGGTGGATACAGGTAGTTTTGAGGGGAATCAGCTTGCAATGGCTGGCGATGCGGGGCTCAGAACGAGCGCCACAGCGCAAACACCAGCAGCGTGTAGAAGGCCGCGAAGATGTCGTCGAACATCACGCCAAAGCCGCCGCGCAGGCCCGGACCCTTGAGCGTGCGGTCATAGTGGCCGATCGGCGCCGGCTTGGCGATGTCGAACAGCCGGAACCACAGGAAGGCGGCGAACTGCCCCCAGAAGCCGGTCGGCATGACAAAGGCCAGCACCAGCCAGAAGGCGACGATCTCGTCCCAGACCATGCTGCCATGGTCGTGCACGCCCATGTCGCGCGCGGTGCGCGCGCACGCCCACAGGCCGACCAGGAAGCCGCCGGCGATGATCCACAGCCAGGTGGTGGGCTCGATCCACAGCGAAATCACTACGAACGACAGCCAGGCGTAGAGCGTGCCGACCGTGCCCGGCGCAACGGGCGACAGGCCCGAGCCGAAGCCGAAGGCGATCAGGTGGGCCGGATGGGACAGCATGAAGCGCGCGCTCGGGCGCGTGACCTTGACGGTCTGGCCGGCTTCCAGGGTCAGGGCGGGGTCGCGCGGCGCGGCCCCGGGAGGCAAGGTGGACATCAAAATTGGCTCGTGTGATGCAGATACTGCTTATGGTTATGGCCGGCTTGCGCTGCCATGCTTGCGGGACTCCCGTGCCCGCGCAGCGCGCCGATGCCGGCATCATGACATGCCCGCGACCCGGTGTCAGGGGGCAGCGAAGTGGTCGAAGCTGGCGCCTTGGTACCGGGTCGGGTTGCCGGTACTGTCGACCAGCCGCAGGCCGGGCTCGGGCGTGATCGCGCCGACACGTGCGAGCGGCAGCGCCAGCCGTTCGCTGATCGCCGCAATGGCGTCGCGACTGCCGGCGGGCGCGGTGAAGCACAGTTCGTAGTCGTCGCCGCCGGCCAGCACGCATTCGCGCTGGATGGCATCGGGCTGGCTGGCCAGTACCGCCGAGCGCGGCAGCGCATCGACGTCGACCAGCGCGCCGACCTGCGAGCGTTCCAGGATATGGCCCAGGTCGCCGACCAGTCCGTCGGAAATGTCGAGTGCGGCATGCGCCACACCGCGCAGGGCCTTGCCCAGCGCCACGCGCGGCGTGGGCGTGTCCATGCGCGGGCGCACCTGGCTGAACTCGGGCTCAGGCAGCAGCCATTCGCCGCGGCAGTCGCCCAGCGCCAGGCGGGCGTCGCCAAGCGTGCCGGAAATCCAGATATCGTCGCCGGGCCGCGCGGCGTCGCGGCGCAGCGCGGCGCGCAGCGGCACGTCGCCGAATACCGTCAGCGAAAGCGTCAGCGGGCCGCGCGTGGTGTCGCCGCCGACCAGTTCGCAGCCGTGGGCGTCAGCCAGCGCCAGCATGCCATCGGCCAGCTCGGCCAGCCAGGCGGGGTCGGCCTCGGGCAGGGCCAGTGCCAGGGTGAACGCGCGCGGCTCGGCGCCCATGGCGGCCAGGTCGGACAAGTTCACGGCCAGGGCCTTGTGGCCGAGTGCGCGCGGCGCCACGTCCGGGAAGAAATGCCGGCCGCTCACCAGCATGTCGGTGCTGATGGCCAGGTGGTGGCCGGGGCGGCCCTCGATCAGCGCGCAGTCATCGCCCACGCCGAGCGCGGCCTTGCGCACCGGCCGCGTGAAAAAGCGGCGGATCAGGTCGAACTCGGAAAGCGGGGCTGGCTGGGCGTGGGACATCGTCGTCGGGAAGATTCGCCCGCCGGGTGGGACGGGATCGGGGGCTGCGCGTTGCGCGAAGATGAATGGCGATCCGGTGCAATCCCGCGGCGCCTGCGCAGCGCGTCAGGATGGGGCGCGTCCGGCATTTCAGCAAGATACTGCCGCGCACGACAGCCATGACCATCGCGCGGTACGCCGCTTCTGCCGGCAGGCGCTACGCTTGCTGGTATTGCCCGGGGGGATGGGGCATATTGTACCGAATCGCAAAGGTGCCCCAAGTAAAAGGCTTATTGTGAAATAGTATTTCACAATATAAAATGCTGGGTTCCAAAGGAAGAGAAGGGCGGACACGTGGAGCCGGTCCGCCGATCGTCCCCCGCCTCGTCAATGACGGCTCCACCGATTGGAAGATGCGCCGATGACCAGCCCTCAGCAGTCCCCGTCCCAAGACGATCTGAAACAGCAGCAGCGTGAGGCGCTGCGCAAAGCGGCGCTCGAGTACCACGAGTTTCCCACCCCCGGCAAGATCTCGGTCACGCCGACCAAGCCGCTGTCGAACCAGCGCGACCTGGCCCTGGCCTATTCGCCGGGCGTGGCCGCCGCTTGTGAAGAGATCGTTTCCGATCCGGCCAATTCCTTCCGCTACACCGCCCGCGGCAACCTGGTCGCGGTGATCACCAACGGCACCGCCGTGCTGGGCCTGGGCGACATTGGCGCCGCGGCTTCCAAGCCGGTGATGGAAGGCAAGGCTGGCCTGTTCAAGAAGTTTGCCGGTATCGACGTGTTCGATATCGAAGTCGACGAGAAGGACCCGGAAAAGCTGGTCCAGATCATCGCCGCGCTGGAGCCCACCTTCGGCGGCATCAACCTCGAAGACATCAAGGCACCGGAGTGCTTCTACGTCGAGCGCAAGCTGCGCGAGAAGATGAAGATTCCCGTCTTCCACGATGACCAGCACGGCACCGCCATCGTGGTGTCCGCGGCCATCATCAACGGCCTGAAGGTGGTCGGCAAGGACATCAAGAAGGTCAAGCTGGTGGCCTCGGGCGCCGGCGCGGCCGCGCTGGCCTGCCTGGACCTGCTGGTCGACATCGGCCTGCCGATCGAGAACATCTGGGTGACGGACCTGGCCGGCGTGGTCTACGAAGGCCGTACCGAGCTGATGGACCCGGAAAAGGCGCGCTTCTCGCAAAAGACCGACAAGCGCAAGCTGGCCGAAGTGATCGACGGCGCCGACATCTTCCTGGGCCTGTCAGCCGCGGGCGTGCTCAAGCAGGACATGGTCCAGCGCATGGCCGACAAGCCGCTGGTGCTGGCACTGGCCAACCCCAACCCGGAAATCGCGCCGGAGCTGGTCAAGGAAGTGCGCCCCGACGCCGTGATGGCCACCGGCCGCACCGACTACCCGAACCAGGTCAACAACGTCCTGTGCTTCCCGTTCATCTTCCGCGGGGCGCTGGATTGCGGCGCCACCACCATCACGCGCGAGATGGAAATCGCCGCGGCCAATGCCCTGGCCGAACTGGCACGCCAGGAGCAGAGCGACATCGTCGCCACTGCCTATGGCATCCAGGACCTGTCGTTCGGCCCCGAGTACCTGATTCCGAAGCCGTTCGACCCGCGCCTGATCGTCAAGGTGGCGCCGGCCGTGGCCGAGGCCGCGATGAAATCCGGCGTGGCCGCCCGTCCGATCGAGGACATGGACGCCTACCGCCTGCAGCTGCAGCAGTTCGTGTACCACTCGGGCACGCTGATGAAGCCGATCTACGCCGCCGCGCGCAAGGTCGAGATGGATAAGAAGCGCATCGTCTTCGCCGAAGGCGAGCAAGAGCGCGTGCTGCGTGCGGTGCAGGTGATCGTCGACGAAAAGCTGGCCAACCCGATCCTGATCGGCCGCCCGGCCGTGCTGCAGCACCGCATCGAGCGCTTCGGCCTGCGCCTGCGCGCCGGCGTGGACTTCACCGTGGTCAACCCCGAGCACGATGAGCGTTTCCGCGACTATTCCGACGCCTATTACCGCATGATGGCGCGCGAGGGCATCACGCCCGAGTACGCCAAGCTGGAGCTGCGCCGCCGCACCACGCTGATCGGCGCAATGCTGGTCAAGAAGGGCGAGGCCGACGGCATGATCTGCGGCACCGTCAGCAATACCGCTGCGCACCTGCGCTATATCGACCAGGTGCTGGGCGGCACCAGCAAGGTCTACGCGGCGATGAACGGCCTGGTGCTGCCGGGCCGCCAGATCTTCCTGGTGGATACGCACGTCAACGTCGACCCGAGCGCCGAAGAGCTGGCACAGATCACGCTGATGGCCGCCGAGGAACTGAAGCGCTTTGGCATCGAGCCCAAGATCGCGCTGCTGTCGCATTCGAACTTCGGCTCGTCCGAAGCGCCTTCGGCCCGCAAGATGCGCGAAACCCTCGCCATCCTGCGCGATCGCGCCCCGGACCTGGAGATCGACGGCGAAATGCACGGCGACAGCGCGCTCGACCAGAAGCTACGCGACCAGCTGGTGCCGGACGGCGCGCTCAAGGGCGAAGCCAACCTGCTGGTGTGCCCGAACATCGACGCGGCCAATATCTCGTACAACCTGCTCAAGGTTGCCGCGGGCAACAACGTCGCGATCGGGCCGATCTTGCTGGGCGTGAAGGCGCCGGTGCACATCCTGACGCCGTCGGCCACGGTGCGGCGCATCGTCAACATGACCTCGCTGGTCGTGGTGGACGCCGCTGCCAAGCGCTAAACCGCTGGTAGCGCCGGTTGCATGGCCGGTAACAGGCCAATGCGATGAAAAGCCGGGCTCGCCCGGCTTTTTTTACGTCCATATGTGCATGGTTAGTATGCGCACACATACGCTTAACATATTGAAACAATTGAAGAATTACCGCTGCCGCTGGGCCGGGATTGATTAATTGCGTGCATGCGCGTAACCTTACGCCTTTGATACAGGCGCTCGCCATGAGCGCCCCGGTGCGGCCGGCATCCATCGCGCTCCTCTACGGGTGGCGCAGGGCGCTGGCCAGGGTGGCCCGGACAGATCGTCTACCCAACCAGCGGCAGGCTCGATTTCCGGTTCAACCAAGACAAGCAACGTGGGTTTCCAAGTTTCTCTGATGCGGCACGCAACGCGCATGCTGGCCCGGTCCATGACCGGCGCGGCGCTGGTGCTGGCCCTGGCGCAGCCGACGCTGGCGCGGCAGGCGCAGACCGAAGGGATGGGAACCATTGCAGTGCAGCAGTTGCCCAACGATGCACGGCAGACCTTGGAGCGCATCGAAGCCGGCGGCCCGTTCCTGTATGAAAAGGACGGATCGAGATTCGGCAACTACGAACGCATCCTGCCTCAACGTGAACGCGGGTATTACCGCGAATACACGGTCAAGAGCGCCAGGAGCCGGAACCGGGGAGCCAAGCGGATCGTCTGCGGCGGGGAACAACGCGCTGCCAACGATTGTTACTACACGGAAGATCACTACAACAGCTTCAAACGGATACTCAAATGATGACTGACATTTTCGGATTGGGCGACGCCCTTGCCGCCCGCGAAGAGCGCGGCGCCGGAGATGGCTGGCAGCGGGCTCAGCAGCAGGCCCAGAACCTATACGACAACGTGCTGATGATGCCGAGCCAGGAGCTCATGCAAAAACTCCCGCCCGCGACCGCGCCCGTGGCCATGCCCGCTGGTCCCGGTTGGAACGACGGCACCAGCGAGGGGGCCATGAACCTGTTCAAGACGGTGCGTCCGAACATCGTCCAGTCGATCCGCGCCTTCCGCGTGCCTGAGCTGGCCCAGGCGGCCGCCGATCTCGGGCAGCATTTCCTCTATGCCAATTGCGCCCATTGCGCGAGCAAGGCGGAGGTCCTGGAAACCATCGCCACGTCGTTCACCTTTCCGAAGCACTTCGGCAAGAACTTCGACGCGCTGGCTGACTGCCTGACCGACATGATCTACAAGGCCGGCCCGCAGCCGGGCTTTGTGATCGTGCTGGAAGGACTGCCGATTGCGCAGAAGTTCGACAAGGAAGGGCGCGAGGTGCTGCTCGACGTATTCCGCGACGCCGCCGAGTTCTGGGGCGAGCGCAAGGTGCAGTTCCGGGTGTTTTATTCGTTCGCCTGAGCGCACTGCCTGAGCCCTTGCAAGGCGAATCAAGCAAAAAGCCCGCAATTGCGGGCTTTTTGCTTTCCGGCGAGGTGCTGGTCTTATGCCTGCGCCGGCAGATGGCCATGGGGCGTGAGGCGGTCGATCAGCTCCGGCAGCCCTTCGCTCAGTTGCGCGGCCACGTCGTCCTGCGACATGCCGGTGGTCTGTGCCAGCGATTCGAGCGCGCCGGTGTCGCCCAGCGCGCTGCTCAGCGCCGACGGCGTGACCGGCTGGTTGGCGCCGCTGCCGATCCACGAGTTCACCTGTTCGCCCAGCCCGGCCTGCGCCAGGATCTGCTGCAGCGCGCCGATGCCGCCGGCGGCCGCGCCCAGTGCCTGGCTGTTGGCCGGCGCGCCACCCTGGCCGCCAAGCAGGCCGCCGAGCAGCGAGCCAAGGTCCAGGCCGCCGGTGGCGCCGCCGGGCGCAGCGCCGGCACCGCCGCCGCCGAGCATGCCGCCCAGCAGCCCGCCGAGGCTGCCCAGTCCGCCCAGGCCATCATCGACAGGCGCCGCATCGCCGGCTTGCCCGCGGCCGCGCATGGCCAGCGTTGCCAGCAGACCAAGCGCCATCATCAGCTTGGGGTCGAGCCCTCCGGTACTGCCTGCCTCGCCACGCGCGCCGCCGAGTTGTCCGAGCACACCGCCCAGCACGCTATCGAGTAGTCCCATGGTCGACTCCTTTCAGTCAGGGTTGCAAGGTTGACGCGATGACCGGATGGCCGCCGTCGTCAGAATCCGCCAAGCAAGGCGTTAAGGGTTGCCAGGCATGCCAGCCCGGCGGTTTCAGTGCGCAGGATGCGGGGGCCGAGCGACACGCCGGTGAAACCCGCCTGTCTTGCCGCCTGCTCTTCCTCGGGCGCCAGGCCGCCTTCGGGGCCGATCAGCAGCGTGACGCCGCCGGCCAGCAAGGTTTCGCGCTGTTCGGCGATGAACGCTGGCAGCGAGTGCGTGGCGCGCGGCGATACCAGCAGCCTGGCACCGCCAGCCGCGGACTGCGCCAGCCATGTCTCAAAGTTAGCGACCGGCGCAACCTCCGGCAAGCGATTGCGGCCGCATTGCTCGCAGGCGGCCTGCACCAGCGCCTGCCAGTGCGCGTGGCGCTTGTGCGCGCGCTCGCCCGACAGGCGCACCACCGAGCGGCTGGCCTGCAGCGGCTGGATTGCCGTGACGCCCAGTTCGACTGCCTTTTCGATCAGCCAGTCCATCTTGTCGCCGCCGGCCAGGCCCTGGGCCAGCGTGACACGGAAGGGCGGCTCGGCTTCGGCCGCGTCATGCGCGCCGATGCGCGCCAGCGCGTGGCGCTTGCCCAGCTCGACCAGCGTGGCCGCGTGGCTGCCGCCGCGGCCGTCGAACAGCGTCATGGCGTCGCCCGGCGCCAGGCGCAGCACCTGCGCGTGGCGTACCACCGGCTCGGGCAGCGGGAAATCGGATTCGGCGGCCAGGACGGTATCGGTGCCGCCGACGAAGAAGCGTGGTGCCATCAGCTTGCCTGGCCTGCTGCCTGTTCCAGCGGCTTGCCGAAGCCCCAGCGGTAGCCGTCGGGATCTTCGACCATGCAGTAGCGGTCGCCCCAGAACTGGTCGGCCGGCGCCATCAGGCTGACCGCGCCGGCGTCGACCGCGCGCTGGTGCATGGCGTCGACATCGTCGCAATAGACATAGAAGGTCTGCGGGCACTCGACGCCCAGCGAGCGCGGCGTGCGCGCGGTGCTGCCCCAGGCGCCCTCGGGCGCGAACATCACCACCAGTTGGCCCTGGTAATGCATCTCGGCATGGGTCGGCACGCCGTTTTCGTCGACCACGTTGCCGGCGGTGAAGCCGAAGGCGCGGCTGTAGAAGTCCAGTGCGGCGCGCCCGTTGGCGACGGTCAGGTAGGGGGTGAGCCAGGGGGTGTTGGCCGGTCTGGTCATGATCGTCTCCTGAGTGCGGGAAACCCGGCGCGGCTGGCGTGCCGCGCGGTGCGATAGTGCATCTTACGCGTGCCGCGCTACGCTGTCGAAGTGCGGCGCAGCGGCGAAGCTGGCGCTGTCGGGGTGAAGCATCAGGCATGTCAGGGCCTGGATAGTTCCGGTGCCGGGGGCGGGGCCGTGCCAGGCGGCCTGCGGTGATCGCGCGGACTGCGCCGCGGGGGCTGTCCGGGAGTCCGGAAAACCCCCTAGCTTCTGCTAAAATTGCGGTTTTCCTGCCGTCACCGTCAGGCTCACGCCCGCTCACGTCCAAGACCGCCCGCATGTCCGCCCTTGCCCATCCCGCCACAAGCCCTTTTGCTTCCCAGCCCGCCAAGCTGATGGCCGACGCCATCCGCGTGCTTGCCATGGACGCCGTCCAGCAGGCCAATTCCGGCCACCCCGGTGCACCGATGGGCATGGCAGACATCGCCGTGGCGCTGTGGGGCCGGCACCTGAAGCACAACCCGATCAACCCCCAGTGGGCCGACCGCGACCGCTTTGTGCTGTCCAACGGCCACGGCTCGATGCTGATCTATTCGCTCTTGCACCTGACCGGCTATGAGCTGCCGGTGGAAGAACTGAAGAATTTCCGCCAGCTGCACAGCAAGACCGCCGGCCACCCGGAATACGGCATCACCCCGGGCGTGGAAACCACCACCGGCCCGCTCGGCCAGGGCATCACCAATGCAGTCGGCATGGCGCTGGCCGAACGCCTGCTGGGTGAAGAATTCAACCGCCCCGGCTACGACATCGTCAATCACCACACCTATGTGTTCCTGGGCGATGGCTGCCTGATGGAAGGCATCAGCCACGAGGCCTGCTCGCTGGCCGGCACGCTGAAGCTGAACAAGCTGATCGCACTGTGGGACGACAACGGCATCTCGATTGACGGCGACGTGGTGCACTGGTTCAACGACGATACCCCGAAGCGTTTCGAAGCCTACGGCTGGAACGTGATCCGCGGCATCGACGGCCATGACGTGACCGCCGTCGACATGGCGATCTCGCAGGCCAAGGCCAGCGACAAGCCGACCCTGATCTGCTGCCGCACCAAGATCGGCAAGGGCGCCCCGAACAAGGAAGGCGGCCACGACGTGCACGGCGCCCCGCTGGGCGGCGCCGAAGTGCTGGCCACGCGCGAGGCGCTGGGCTGGGCCCACGCCCCGTTCGAAGTGCCGGCCGAGGTCTACGACGCCTGGGACGCCAAGGCCAACGGCCAGGCGCTGGAGCGTGCCTGGAACGCGCTATTCGATTCGTACGCCGAGCGCCACCCGTATGAGGCCGGCGAGTTCCGCCGCCGCATGAAGGGCGAGCTGCCGGGTTCCTTCGACGCCGCCGTTGAAGCCTTTATCGCCAAGTGCGAGGAAAAGGCAGAGACCATCGCCACCCGCAAGGCCAGCCAGAACACCATCGAGGCCTTCGGCCCGGTGCTGCCCGAGTTCCTCGGCGGCTCGGCCGACCTGACCGGCTCGAACCTGACCAACTGGTCGGGCAGCCAGGCCGTGCGCGTGGATGCCTGGGGCAACCATATCAACTACGGCGTGCGCGAGTTCGGCATGAGCGCCGTCATGAACGGCATCACGCTGCATGGCGGCTACATCCCCTACGGCGCCACCTTCCTGACCTTCTCGGACTACAGCCGCAATGCGCTGCGCATGGCGGCGCTGATGAAGATCCGCTCGCTGTTCGTGTTCACCCATGACTCGATCGGCCTGGGCGAAGACGGCCCGACCCACCAGTCGATCGAGCACGTCGCCAGCCTGCGCCTGATCCCGAACATGGATGTCTGGCGCACCGCCGACACCACCGAGACCGCCGTGGCCTGGGCCGAGTCGATCCGCCGCGAGAACGGCCCGAGCTGCCTGATCTTCAGCCGCCAGAACCTGCCGTTCCAGCGCCGCGACGACGTCACCCGTGCCAATATCGCGCGCGGCGGCTACGTGCTGCGCGACAGCGTCAACCCGAAGACCAACCGTCCGGACGCCGTGATCCTGGCTACCGGCTCGGAAGTCGGCCTGGCCGTCGGCGCCGCCGATGCACTGGCCGCCGAAGGCGTGCACGTGCGCGTGGTCTCGATCCCTGCGACCACCGTGTTCGACAAGCAGGACACCGCCTACAAGGCCAGCGTGCTGCCGGCCGGCGTGCCGCGCGTGGCGGTCGAGGCGGGTGTGACGGACTTCTGGTGGAAGTACCAGGTCCAGGCGGTGGTGGGCATCGACACCTTCGGTGAATCGGCCCCGGCCGGCGTGCTGTTCAAGCACTTCGGCTTTACCGTCGACAACGTTGTCCGAACGGTAAAGGACACCCTTATCTAAGCATCCGGGCGCTGGAGCCGCGTGGTGCGCCGCGCGGCCGGTGCGGCGCCCACCGGTTTCAATCGATCCTCAGGAGAGACAGTCATGACCATCAAGATCGGCATCAACGGCTTCGGCCGCATCGGACGCATGGTGTTCCGCGCCGCAGTCGCCAACTTCAAGGACATCGAAGTCGTTGGCATCAACGACCTGCTGGAGCCCGACTACCTGGCGTACATGCTGAAGTACGACTCGGTGCATGGCCGCTTCGACGGCGAAGTGTCGGTCGACGGCAACACCCTGGTCGTCAACGGCAAGAAGATCCGCCTGACCGCGGTCAAGGATCCGGCCGAGCTGAAGTGGGGCGAGATCGGCGCCGACGTGGTGGTCGAGTCGACCGGCATCTTCCTGACCAAGGAAGGCGCGCAGAAGCACCTCGACGCGGGCGCGAAGAAGGTGATCATGTCGGCTCCGTCCAAGGACGACACCCCGATGTTCGTGTACGGCGTGAACCACGAATCGTACAAGGGCGAGGCGATCATCTCCAACGCCAGCTGCACCACCAACTGCCTGGCACCGGTGGCCAAGGTGCTGAACGACAAGTGGGGCATCAAGCGCGGCCTGATGACCACCGTGCACGCTGCCACCGCCACCCAGAAGACCGTTGACGGGCCGTCCAACAAGGACTGGCGCGGCGGCCGCGGCATCCTGGAAAACATCATCCCGTCGTCGACCGGCGCCGCCAAGGCCGTGGGCGTGGTGATTCCGCAGCTGAACAAGAAGCTGACCGGCATGTCGTTCCGCGTGCCGACCTCGGACGTGTCCGTGGTCGACCTGACCGTCGAACTGGAAAAGCCGGCGACGTACGAAGAAATCTGCGCCGAGATGAAGGCCCAGAGCCAGGGTGCGCTCAAGGGCGTGCTGGGCTACACCGAAGACAAGGT
Source organism: Cupriavidus sp. FW305-46 (assembly GCF_058787075.1). NCBI lineage: Bacteria > Pseudomonadati > Pseudomonadota > Betaproteobacteria > Burkholderiales > Burkholderiaceae > Cupriavidus > Cupriavidus sp. FW305-46. The sequence continues at coordinate 37,189 of NZ_JBYSZI010000006.1, read as the reverse complement.
CGTCGCCACCGACTTCCGCGGCGACGCCCGCACCTCGATCTTCGACGCCGAAGCCGGCATCGCGCTGGACGGCACCTTCATCAAGGTCGTGAGCTGGTACGACAACGAGTGGGGCTACTCGAACAAGGTGCTGGAAATGGTCCGCGTCGCGGCCAAGTAATCCGGCAGCTTCCGCGGTAATGAAAAACGCGCCTTCGGGCGCGTTTTTCATTTTCCGGCGCTGTGATATTCAGCCAGCCGGGCGGGGCGCCAGCGGGCGCGCGTCGATTGCGTCGCCGTCCACCAGGAAATGGCCGCCAGCCACGTGGTGGATGGTGCGCAGCGCATCATGGCCGTTGAAATGCCAGCGCCCGTTGCTGAACACGCGCGAGTCCGCCTGCGCGGCCACGACTTCGCCAAGGAACAGGTCGTAGGTCTGCTGCGTGGCCGGCTCCGGCAGCAGCCGGCATTCCAGCCAGGCCGCGCAGCCCTCCAGCAGCGGCGCGCCCACTGCCGTGCCGGCAAAGGTGTCGAGGCCGTAGGCGTCGAACTTGTCGGTGCCTTCCTGCTCCATCAGTGCCAGGCCCGAGCTCGAGCCCAGCGCCTCGGTCAGGTCGACCTGGCTGACGGTAGGGACCTGCAGTACGAACTCGCCGCTGTCTTCCAGCAGGCGCCGGGTCCAGGTGCTCTTGTCCAGCACCACTGCCACCTTGGGCGGAGCGAAGTCGAGCGGCATGGCCCAGGCGGCGGCCATGATATTGCGCTTGCCGCCGGCGGCGGCGCTGACCAGCACGGTGGGGCCGTGGTTCAGCAAGCGGTAGGCTTTCGGGAGTGGTACGGGCAGGCGGAAATGTTCAGGCATGATGGCCGGGATCGAGCCGTCAGAAAAGAATGATAAAAATGGGAACGGCGGATCCACTATACCCCGATGCACGAGTGCATGTTGCGGCGCGGGAAATGTTCACATATGCGGTCAATAGTGGAAAAAGAGCGCAATTTTTCAGAAATATGGCGTAGACGGCCATTTCAGAAATGCCGAATTTGCTTTCCGAGCTTGTTTTTTCCTCTTACACTATTAAGACGCCGTTGAAATCTGATGTGCAGCCAGTGCAAGTGGTGGGGCCATCTAGCTAAGAATAATCCGACCGAGGCCTGATCATGGTGAACGTAGACACGAAGCTTTTAGTGATCTTCACCGAACTACTGAGCAAGCGAAACGCAACTTATGTAGCGGAAAAGATGCATATGACCGCACCGGCCGTATCGCACTCGCTGGGCAGGCTGCGTGAAATCTTTGACGATCCGCTCTTCATTCGCGTCCCGCATGGCCTGACGCCAACGCCGCGTGCGCTGGAACTGGGGCCGAAGATCCGCGACATGCTGGACTTGTGGTCGTCGATCAACGAGGGCGATGCCGACAATTTTGATCCGGCCACTGCCACCGGCACGCTGAGCATCGGCTTTGCCGCCGAGCTGGGCGACACGGTATTCAACCGTTTTGTGCTGCGTATCAAGCAGCTGGCGCCGGACCTGCATATCAAGCTGGTCGAATCCCATTCATGGGAAACGGACGTCGCCTCGATGCGCGCCAACGAACTTGACCTGGCCTTTTCGCCGTTCCCGACCCGCCACCCGGAAATCGTCGAGGAAATGGTGACGTCTCTGAACCTGTGGGTTTGCGCGCGCAAGAGCCATCCGGTGCTCAAGAACCACTGCTCGCTGGAGCAATACCTGGATTGCGGCCATATTTTCATGGCGCATTCCGGCGGCTCCGGCCGCCCGGCGCCGTCGCTGATTCCGCTCGACTACGCGCTGCAGCAGCGCGGGCTCAAGCGCAATGCGACGCTGACGGTACATTCATGGCGTGCCCAGGCCGAACTGGCCTCGCAGACCGACATGATCTTCACCGTCAATGCGCTGACCAAGGACATGGCCTGCGAGACCTATGGCCTGAAGGCCTTCCCGCTGCCGTCGGAACTGAACACCACGCTCGGCCTGAACATGTTCTGGCACCGCAGCCGCAACACCCATCCGATGCTGGTGTGGGCGCGCAACCTGTTCCGCCAGGTAGTGGGCGAGTTTGTCGGACTGCCGCCGGCACGCCCGGCACGGGTGGTCACCGAACAGGACCTGCAGGACCTGCAGGCGCCCTGAGCAGCATCCTGCGGCGAGCAGTCGAAACAAAAAACCGGCGCCTGGCGCCGGTTTTTTGTTGCCCGTCTGCGCTCCGCGCTGGAGCGTGCAGGCTTATCGTTTGGGTCTGTGGGGACAGTCTGTTTTGGTGCAGTTGCCGTACAGCGACAGTGCATGTTCCTGCAGCGTAAAGCCGCGCTCGCGCGCAATGCTTTGCTGGCGGTGCTCGATTTCAGAGTCGAAGAACTCCTCGACGCGGCCGCAGTCGAGGCACACCAGGTGGTCATGGTGCTTGCCTTCGTTGAGTTCGAAAATCGCCTTGCCGGATTCAAAGTTGTTGCGCGAGAGCAGGCCTGCCTGCTCGAACTGGGTCAGCACGCGGTAGACGGTGGCCAGGCCGATATCCATATGCTCGTTCAGCAGGATACGGTAGACGTCTTCCGCGCTCAGGTGCCGCTGTTCACTGGTCTGAAAAATTTCAAGAATCTTCAGCCTGGGCACGGTCGCCTTCAGGCCGATGTTCTTGAGGTCCGCCGGACTCGGCATGTGGGTGACTCCCTAGAGTACAATGACTGGATAGTTGAATCATAAGGGTTTTGGCAGCAAAAGTCGCTCGCGGTAGTGATGTCCCAGGTCGACGTCACGCGCCCGGCACGGTTGCCGTCCCATGTGGTTGTCGCGGCAGGCGCAACAGGCGTGTGTGGTGCAATCGGCGCATATTGCGCCGTTTTTGTGCCCGCTTTGCAGTACCTTGCCGCGGTACTTTTCTTTCCCTCCCGGAAGCGAGATACATGCGTTCTATCCGTTCGTCCGCCATGCGCCCGACGCTGGTTGTCTCCCTGCTGGCCGCGGCCCTGCTGGCCGGCGCCTGCTCAGCCTACGATTCCACCTCGCGCAAGGTAGCCAACGCCATCACGCCGTACCGGATCAACATCGTGCAGGGCAATTTCGTCTCGCGCGAGGCCGTATCGCAACTGCGCGAAGGCATGACGCGCGACCAGGTCAAGTTCCTGCTCGGCACGCCGCTGCTGAATGACGTGTTCCACGCCGACCGCTGGGACTATGTGTTCTCGTTCCGCCGCGGCAACACCCCCGTGGTGCAGCAGCGCCGCTATACGGTGTTTTTCGAAGGCGACCGGCTGGTCAAGTTCGGCGGCGATGAACTGCCGTCCGAGTATGAGCTGATTGCCGAGATCGACGGCATGAAAAAGGCGCTGAAGGACCAGACGCCGGGCAAGATCTCCACCGGCGCGGCAGCCGCCGCGGCCGCCCCGGCCGAAGCGCAGACCACGGTAGAGAACTTTGTGCCGCGGCAGGCGCAGCAGCCGGAAGCGGCACCCGCCGCTGCGGCATCGCCGGCCGCTCCCGCCGAGGCAGCGGCGCCGGCCCAGGCCCCCGCGCCGGCCGAAGCCCCCAAACCGGCCGCCAACTGATCGGCCGCACGGCGCGCCGGCGGCGGCGCGCCATCAGTTTTCCGGGCCGGTCAGGCATGGCCGGCTCGATCACTTTCCGCGCATTGCGCATATTCCGCTGAGCCAGACACCATGAACATCGCCACTGCAGGCGCATCGGGCCGCATGGGCCGCATGCTGATCGAACAAGTGCTGAACACCGAGGGCGTGAGCCTGGCGGGCGCGCTCGACGTGCCGGGCTCGCCGGCGCTAGGACAGGATGCGGGCCTGCTGCTGGGCCGGCAGACCGGCGTGGCGATCAGTTCCGATGTGGAAGCGGTGCTGGCCGGCGCGGACTGCCTGATCGACTTCACCCGCCCCGAAGGCACGCTGGCCCACGTGGCCGCGGCGAAGAAGCTGGGCGTGAAAATGGTGATCGGCACCACCGGCTTCGACGAGGCCGGCAAGGCCGCGCTGGCCGAGGCCGCCAGGTCGATCGGCATCGTCTTCGCCGCCAACTTCAGCGTCGGCGTCAACGCCACCTTCAAGCTGCTGGAAGTGGCCGCCAGGCTGCTGTCGACCGGCTATGACATCGAAGTGATCGAGGCGCACCACCGCTTCAAGGTCGACGCCCCGTCGGGCACCGCGCTGAAGATGGGTGAAGTGATTGCCGATGCGCTTGGCCGCGACCTCAAGACCTGTGCCGTCTATGCCCGCGAAGGCCACACCGGCGAGCGCGATCCCAACTCGATCGGTTTTGCCACCGTGCGCGGCGGCGATATCGTCGGCGACCACACCGTGATGTTCGCCGGCATCGGCGAGCGCATCGAGATCAGCCACAAGTCGTCCAGCCGCCAGTCGTATGCCGACGGTGCCGTGCGCGCCGCCCGTTTCCTCGCCGACAAGCCCAACGGCCTGTTCGACATGCAGGACGTGCTGGGCCTGAAGTAAGGCGCCGCGGGGCGCGCAGGGCCGAAACTGGCCTGCCGCCACGGTTATAATCGTCTTCTTTCGCATTGCACGCCCGGCGGGCGCCGCGCAAGCGGCGCGCCCGCTGCTCTCATTCCAACGATTCCCCCGGATGCCGGCAGGCCAGTTGCCGCGCAAACGTTGTCCTGACTGCTGTCCCGACCATGCAAGACAAATACCTTCCTTCCGCCGTTGAACAAGCCGCCCAGCAGCACTGGCAAGCCATCGACGCCTATCGCGTGTCGGAGCATGCGGCCGGGGCCGACGGCAAGGAAAAGCCCAAGTTCTACGCCTGCTCGATGCTGCCGTATCCGTCGGGCAAGCTGCACATGGGCCACGTGCGCAACTACACCATCAACGACGTGATGGCGCGCTACCTGCGCATGAACGGCAACAACGTGCTGATGCCGATGGGCTGGGACGCCTTCGGCATGCCGGCCGAGAACGCCGCGCTGAACAACGGCGTGGCGCCGGCGGCCTGGACCTACGACAACATCGCTTACATGAAGAAGCAGATGCAGTCGATGGGCCTGGCGATCGACTGGTCGCGCGAAGTCGCCACCTGCAGCCCGGACTACTACCGCTGGAACCAGTGGCTGTTCCTGAAGATGCTGGAAAAGGGCATCGCCTACCGCAAGACCGGCACCGTCAACTGGGACCCGGTCGACCAGACCGTGCTGGCCAACGAGCAGGTCATCGACGGCCGCGGCTGGCGCTCCGGCGCGGTGGTGGAAAAGCGCGAGATCCCGATGTACTACCTGCGCATCACCGAATATGCGGAGGAACTGCTGGGCGACCTGGACCAGCTGGGCTGGCCCGAGCGCGTCAAGGTGATGCAGCAGAACTGGATCGGCAAGAGCGTGGGCGTGCGCTTTGCGTTCCCGCACGACATCCCGGGCGAGGACGGCAAGCCGATCAATGACGGCAAGCTGTACGTGTTCACCACGCGCGCCGACACCATCATGGGCGTGACCTTCTGCGCGGTCGCCGCCGAGCACCCGCTGGCCACCCACGCCGCGCTGAACAACCCCGAACTGGCTGCCTTCATCGACGAATGCAAGCACGGCTCGGTCATGGAAGCCGACATGGCGACCATGGAGAAGAAGGGCATGCCGACCGGCCTGCAAGTGGTGCACCCGCTGACCGGCGAGAAGGTCGACGTGTGGGTCGGCAACTACGTGCTGATGAGCTACGGCGACGGCGCCGTGATGGGCGTGCCCGCGCACGACGAGCGCGACTTCGCCTTCGCGCTCAAGTACAAGCTGCCGATCAAGCAAGTCATCGACGTGAAGGGCCAGCCGTACTCGACCGAAGCCTGGCAGGAATGGTACGGCGACAAGGAAAACGGCACCTGCATCCACAGCGGCAAGTACGACGGCCTCGGCTACCCGGCCGCGGTCGAAGCCATTGCCGCCGACCTGGGCGCCAAGGGCCTGGGTGAGAAGAAGGTGACCTGGCGCCTGCGCGACTGGGGCATCTCGCGCCAGCGCTACTGGGGTACGCCGATCCCGCTGATCCACTGCGACAGCTGCGGCGTGGTGCCGGTCCCTGAGAAAGACCTGCCGGTGGTGCTGCCCGAAGACCTGGTTCCGGACGGCACCGGCAACCCGCTGGCCAAGGATGCGCGCTTCCTGCAGTGCACCTGCCCGTCGTGCGGCAAGCCGGCGCGCCGCGAGACCGACACGATGGATACCTTCATCGACTCGTGCTGGTACTACATGCGCTATACCTGCCCGGATGCGGCCACCATGGTCGATGCGCGCAACGATTACTGGATGCCGATGGACCAGTACATCGGCGGCATCGAGCACGCGATCCTGCACCTGCTGTACGCACGCTTCTGGACCAAGGTCATGCGCGACCTGGGCCTGGTCAAGTTCGACGAGCCCTTCACCAACCTGCTGACGCAGGGCATGGTGCTCAACGAGACCTACTACCGTGAAGACGCGTCGGGCAAGAAGCACTGGTACAACCCGGCCGAGGTCGACCTGCGCACCGACGAGCGCGGCCGCCCGGTGGGCGCCACGCTGATCGCCGACGGCCAGCCGGTGGTGATCGGCGGCGTCGAGAAGATGTCGAAGTCCAAGAACAACGGCATCGATCCGCAGGCGCTGATCGACCAGTACGGCGCCGACACCGCGCGCCTGTTCGTGATGTTCGCCGCGCCGCCGGAGCAGCAGCTGGAATGGAGCGGCTCGGGCGTCGAGGGCGCCTCGCGCTTCCTGCGCCGCGTGTGGAACTACGGCTATGCCAATGCCGCGGCCATCCGCGACGGCGCCGGCGGCAAGCCGACTGCCGATGACGCCGACCTGCGCCGCGAGATCCACGGCGTGCTCAAGCAGGCCAACTACGACTACCAGCGCATTCAGTACAACACCGTGGTGTCCGCCACGATGAAGATGCTGAACGCGCTGGACGACGCCAAGACCGCTTCGCCGGCTGCGCGCCGCGAGTGCTTCGGCATCCTGCTGCGCGTGCTGTACCCGGTGGTGCCGCACGTCACCCACGGCCTGTGGGACCAGCTGGGCTACGCCGCCGAAGCCGGCGACCTGCTCGACGCGCCGTGGCCGCAGGTCGATGAAGCCGCGCTGGTGCGCAGCGAGATCGAACTGGTGCTGCAGATCAACGGCAAGGTGCGCGGCAGCATCACCGTGCCCGCCGAAGCCGACCGCGCCGCGATCGAGGCAACCGCCGCCGCCAGCGAGACCGTGGCCAAGTTTGCCGAGGGCAAGGCGCCGAAGAAGATCGTGGTGGTCCCCGGCCGCCTGGTCAACGTGGTGTTGTAAGCTGGCCCCGGAACCTGACAAGGAATCGCCAAGAATGAAGCGACTGAACATGGGGCGCCGCAAGGTGCTCGCGGCAATGCTGGCAGTGCCGGCAACGGGCCTGCTGGCCGGTTGCGGCTTCCACATGCGCGGCAACGCGGATTTCGCCTTCAAGCGGCTCTATATCGGGATTCCGGCCAATTCGCTGATGGGCGCGGACCTGCGCCGCGCCATCCGCGGCGGCTCCGACACCCAGGTCGTCGCCGACCAGAAAGAGGCCGACGCCCTGCTGGACGTGCTGCAGGACACCCGCACCAAGTCGATCCTGTCGATCACGACCGAGGGCGTGGTGCGTGAATACCGCCTGACGCAGCGCTTCACCTTCCGCCTGCGCGACCCCGCCGGCAAGGAACTGATCGCGCCGTCGCAGCTGGTGCTGACGCGCGACCTGACCTACAACGAAGCCAACACGCTGGCCAAGGACTACGAAGAGCAGCAGCTGTACCGCGACATGCAGCGCGATATCGTGCAGCAGCTGATGCGCCGGCTGGCCGCCGTCAAGGCCATCTGATCACGGCATGCAGCTCAAGCTCGACGGGCTCGACGCGCACCTGAGGCAGGCCAAGGCCAAGGGCCTGGCACCGCTGTACGTGGTGCACGGCGACGAACACCTGCTGGTGCTGGAAACCGTCGACCGCCTGCGCGCCGCGGCGCGCGAAGCCGGCTTCTCCGAGCGCGACGTGCTGGTGGCCGAGCGCGGCTTCCACTGGGGCCAGCTGGTCGAGGCGCAGCAGTCGATGTCGCTCTTTGGCGACCGCAAGATCGTTGAACTCCGCATCCCGTCGGGCAAGCCCGGCAAGGACGGCGGCGAGGCGCTGCGCGCCGTGGCCGCCCAGCCGTCGCCCGACGTGGTGCTGCTGGTGACGCTGCCGCGGCTGGATTTTGCCGCGTCCAAGTCGGCCTGGTTCCAGGCGCTGGAAGGCGCCGGCGTGTCGATCAAGGTCGACACCGTGGACCGCACCCGGCTGCCGGCCTGGGTCGGCGAGCGGCTGTCGCTGCAGCAGCAGCGCGTCGAAGGCGGCGAGCCGGGCCGGCGTGCGCTGCAGTTCATCGCCGACAAGGTCGAGGGCAACCTGCTGGCGGCGCACCAGGAAATCCAGAAGCTGGGGCTGCTGTACCCGCCCGGCGAACTCACCTTCGACCAGGTGCACGATGCGGTGCTGAATGTGGCCCGCTATGACGTGTTCAAGCTGTCTGAATCGATGCTCTCTGGCGACGTGCCGCGGCTGGTGCGCATGCTCGAAGGGCTGCGCGGCGAGGGCGAGGCCACGGTGCTGGTGCTGTGGGCGCTGACCGAGGAAATTCGCGTATTATCCAAGGTCCGGCAAGGGCTGGCGGCCGGCAAGCCGGCGGGTGTGCTGATGCGCGAGCTGCGCGTCTGGGGCCCGCGCGAGCGGCTGGTGCCGCAGGCCGCGCAGCGCCTGGCGCAGCCAAGGCTGGAAGCGGCGCTGGCGCTGGCGGCGCGGCTGGACCGCCAGGTCAAGGGCCTGTCGGACCTGCCGCCACCGGGCGGCAGCCCGCTGCCGGCGGAACCATGGGACGGGCTGCAGCAGCTTGCCCTGATGATCGCGCGCTGAACGCGCAACTCTACAGGTTTGCTTCCCCCGCCGCGTGCGGCGGGGGGACGGAAAACACACTGACGGCCACCACCCCAGGGCCACTGACATGAACGAGCTCGACCTCAACCAATACATGGACCGCGTCGGCCGCCAGGCCCGCGCCGCGTCGCGCGCCATGGCGCGTGCCTCCACGGCCGACAAGAACCGTGCGCTGCTGACCATTGCCGCGGCCATCCGCCGCGATGCGGACAAGCTCAAGGCGGTCAACGCGCGTGACCTTGAACGCGCCCGCGCCAACGGCCAGGACGCCGCCTTCATCGACCGCCTGACGCTGTCGGACAAGGCCATCTCCACCATGGCCGCGGGCCTGGAGCAGATCGCCGCGCTGGCCGACCCGATCGGCGAGATCTCGAACATGAAGTTCCGCCCGACCGGCATCCAGGTCGGCCAGATGCGGGTGCCGCTGGGCGTGATCGGCATCATCTACGAGTCGCGCCCCAACGTGACCATCGACGCCGCGGCGCTGTGCCTGAAGTCGGGCAACGCCACCATCCTGCGCGGCGGTTCCGAGGCGATCGAATCGAACACTGCGCTGGCCGCGCTGGTGGCCGAAGGCCTGGCCGAAGCCGGCCTGCCGTCCGAGGCCGTGCAGGTGATCGAGACTACCGATCGCGCCGCCGTGGGCCGTCTCATCACCATGACCGAATACGTCGACGTGATCGTGCCGCGCGGCGGCAAGAGCCTGATCACGCGGCTGATGGAAGAAGCGCGCGTGCCGATGATCAAGCACCTGGACGGCATCTGCCACGTCTATATCGACGCCGATGCCGACCTGGACAAGGCCGTGCGCGTCTGCGACAACGCCAAGACGCAGCGCTATGCGCCGTGCAACACCATGGAGACGCTGCTGGTGTCGCAGGACATCGCCGCCGCCGCGCTGCCGCCGCTGTGCCGCATCTACCAGGAGAAGGGCGTCGAGCTGCGCGTGTGCCCGGCCACCCGCGCCACGCTGGAAGCCGCCGGCTTCGCCGGCCTGGTCGATGCCGCCGAGGAGGACTGGCGCCTGGAATACCTGGCGCCGATCCTCGCCATCAAGACCGTGGCCGGACTCGACGAGGCCGTCGCCCATATCAACGAATACGGTTCGCACCATACCGATTCGATCATCACCGAGAACTACTCGGCGGGCATGCGCTTTATCCGCGAGGTCGATTCGGCCAGCGTGATGATCAATGCCTCGACCCGCTTTGCCGATGGCTTCGAGTATGGCCTGGGCGCGGAGATCGGCATCTCCAACGACAAGCTGCATGCACGCGGCCCGGTCGGGCTGGAAGGGCTGACCTCGCTGAAGTACGTGGTCTTTGGGCACGGCGAGATCCGCACCTGACGCTCGCGCGCCAACAACAATAACAATCGTTCTCGAACGTCTCTCTGCCGATGCTCTGGGTCAAAGCGCTGCATATCGTCTTCGTGGTCTCGTGGTTCGCCGGCCTGTTCTACCTGCCGCGCATCTTCGTCAATCTGGCGCTGGAAACCGACGCCGCCAGCACGCAGCGCCTGTTGCTGATGGCGCGCAAGCTGTTCCGCTTCATGACCATGCTGGCGGTGCCGGCGGTGGTGTTCGGGCTGTGGCTGTACCTGGGCTACGGCATCGGCCGCGGCGCGGGGCAGGGCTGGATGCACGCCAAGCTGGCGCTGGTGCTGGTGCTGATCGGCTACCACCACGGCTGCGGCGTGCTGCTGCGCAGGTTCGAGGCGGGGCGCAATACGCGCGCGCACAAGTTTTATCGCTGGTTCAATGAGCTGCCGGTGCTGGTGCTGCTGGCGGTGGTGATCCTGGTGGTCGTCAAGCCGTTCTGAGCCTGGCGCCCGGTCTGTTGTTGCCAATCCTGTTGCGGAACCGAAATGAGCAAGCTGGTTGACTATTACCTGACGCCGCAGTCGCCGTACGTCTACCTGGGCCATGCGCGCTTTGCCGCCATCGCCGAGCGCCATGGCGCACAGGTGAACCTGAAGCCGTGCGACCTGGGCAAGGTGTTTTCCGTCTCCGGCGGGCTGCCGCTGTCGCAGCGCCCGCCCCAGCGCCAGGCCTACCGCCTGGTGGAGCTGGCGCGCTGGAGCGAATTCCTGGGCCTGCCGCTGCATCCGCAGCCGACGTTCTTCCCGGTATCGGGCGACGCGGCCAGCAAGCTGATCATCGCGGCGCAGCTGGCGCACGGCACCGCCCGCGCGATGCAGCTGACCGGCGCCATCGGCGCGGCAGTGTGGGCGCAGCAGCGCAATATCGCCGATGCCGCCACGCTGGCGCAGATCGCCGACGAGGCCGGCCTGGACGGCGCCAGCCTGCTCAAGGCCAGCGAGGCGCAGTCGGTGCAGGCCGCCTATGCGCAGAACACCCAGGACGCGATTTCGGCCGGCGTGTTCGGCGCGCCGTGGTACGTCCATGACGGCCAGCCCTTCTGGGGCCAGGACCGGCTGGATTTCCTCGAGCGCGCCCTGGCGGCGGCTTGAGCTAAGCTTCGGATAGATCCCCGTCCGCTACGGCGGACGTTTTTGTTTGCAGGAAACCCAACACATGACCCAAGCCTTCTTTGCCCCTTGCCCGCGCGGCCTGGAGAGCGCGCTCGCCGAAGAACTGCGCGAGATCGCCGCGATGCCGGGCATGGCCGCGCTGGCGCCGTTCACGGTGCACCAGGAGGTGCCGGGCGGCGTCAATTTCTCGGGCGAGATGGCCGCCGCCTATGCGGTCAACCTGCATTCGCGCATTGCCAGCCGGGTGCTGATGCGCGTGGCCGCGCGCGGCTACCGGCATGAGGACGACATCTATACGCTGGCACGCGGCGTGCGCTGGGAGCAGTGGTTTTCGCCCGATGAATCGCTGCGCGTGGACATCACCTCGCACAAGTCGCCGCTGCGCAGCCTGAATTTCACCGCGCTGCGCGTCAAGGACGGGGTCTGCGATGCCCTGCGCGAGCGCGTGGGTGCGCGCCCGAGCGTCGATACCGCCAGCCCGGATGTGCGTATCTATGCCCACCTGACCGAGCGTGACTGCACGCTGTACCTCGACACCACCGGCGAGCCCCTGTTCAAGCGCGGCTGGCGCACCGAGAAGGGCGAGGCGCCGCTGAAGGAAAACCTGGCCGCCGGCATTCTGCGCCTGGCGGGCTGGGTGCCGGGCCAGACCTTCCGGCCCTTCTACGACCCGATGTGCGGCAGCGGCACCTTCCTGATCGAGGCCGCGCAGGTAGCGCTGGGCATCGCGCCGGGCGGCAGCCGCAGCTTTGCCTTCGAATGGCTCAAGGGCATGGACACCAAGGCCTGGCAGAAGCTGAAGTCGGACGCGCAGCGCGCCCGCATGCTGGCCTCGGCCGATGAGCTGCAGGTGGTGGGTTCGGACATCTCCACCGACATGCTGGCCATCACGCGCGCCAACTGGGAGCGTGCCGGCCTGCCGGGCGAGGCGCGCACCAAGCAGGTGGATGCGCGCTTCGTGCAGCCGCCTTTTGATGAGCCGGGTTTGCTGTTGATGAATCCCCCGTACGGCGAGCGCATCGCGGTGCGCGGCCAGCGCCGCCTGCCAGAGGAAGAGATGCCGCGCGACGAGGTGGAGGAGGCCGCCGCCAACCAGTTCGCCAGTGCCTTCGCCGCCACGCTCAAGCAGCATTTCGCGGGCTGGCAGGCGTGGGTGTTTACCGGCGACATGGGCTTCCCGCGCCGGCTGCGGCTCAAGGAGTCGCGCCGCACGCCGCTCTACAACGGCAATATCGAGTGCCGGCTGTTCCGCTTCGACATGGTGCGCGGCGCCAACCGGGCGCCGCAGGCTGACTGACGGCGCCGGGCCGCCGGGTCAGGGGCGCTTGCGCCCCGTCAGTGCGTCAGGATTGCGGCTGAAGTCCGCCAGGAAGCCCTGCAGGCTGACCACCGGCTCCTGCAGCAGGTGGCGCGGCAGGTCGAACAGCGCGTAGATGAATTCTTCATTGCCTTCGCAGCGCTCGGCCGGCAGGCAGTATTGTTCCCAATCCACGCACGCCGGCGTGTACATGCCGTTGCCGGGCCAGAAGAACGGCACCAGCCGGCCTTCGCGCAGGCCTTCGATCAGTGCCGCCGGGGCGTCGTAGGCCTCGGCCGATTCCACCTGGCTCATCAGCCCGGCGCGGGTCTCGATCACCATCAGCGTGGCGTGGCCCTGCGCGGTCAGCAGCAGGATGCCGGCCGGGTTGGGGTACAGGTAGTACTCGACAAAACCATAGCGCGCGATCAGCTGGCGCACGCGCTCGGTGATGGCCGGATCGGACAGGAACGAGAACGAATGCCGCGTCAGCAGCTCGCGCAGCGTGCGCGACAGCGTGGCGAAGTACGCCTGCTGCATGGCCTCGATTTCCTGGTCCAGCCGCTCGACCATATTGCTTTCATGCTTCTTCACGTAGCGGTCGATCAGCCCGTGGTTGAAGCCCTGCACGGCGATGCTCTCGTCGGCGGTGCCGGTCAGCAGGATGGTCTTGCAGGGCAGGTCCTGCAGCGCCTGGCAGAATTCCAGCCCGTCCATCTGCGGCATCGAATAGTCGACCACCACCACGCCCGGCTGCAGGAAGCGCTTGAAGTCGTGGATCTGGCGGTAGATGCGGTCGATGTCGAGCTGCACGGTGCGCCGCTCGGTCAGGAAGGTCAGGTCGTCGTGCGTCACGCGCACCGGCAGGAAGCCCGGGAAGCGGGTGGCATAGGCCTCGCGGATCCATTGCAGCGCTTCACGCGGGTCGGTGAAGGTGATCACCGCGCGCGAGGCATCCATCTGGAACGCCAGGCTGTCGATGAACGACTTGCTGTCATCGACCAGGACGGTCAGGACCGGGTGATGGAAGACCGACAGGTTCCTGTCGTGCGGGTTGAAGGTCATGGAGCGGCGGGCAGGGGTTCGGCGCAGTGGTTCGGCACGGGCGTGGCGCAAGCGGCAAGCCAGTGTGCGCATTCGCAGGCCAGTATAGCGCGCCACGGCTGCCTTGCAAGGCACGCCTTGCAGCCAGGGCCGGCGGCGGGAGGCGCCCGGCGGGCGCCGGGCTGGGGAAGCGCCCGCGGCAGGACCCGGGATGGCCCGGGCCTGCGCGCGGCGCGCTGACGGCCTTAGTCGACCGCCTTGAACATGTCCTCGACCACCTTCTTGGCGTCGCCGAACACCATCATGGTCTTGTCCATGTAGAACAGCTCGTTGTCCAGCCCGGCGTAGCCGGCCGCCATGGAGCGCTTGTTGACGATGATGGTCTTGGCCTTGTAAGCCTCCAGGATCGGCATGCCGGCAATCGGCGACTGGGGGTCGTTCTTGGCCGCCGGGTTGACCACGTCGTTGGCGCCCAGCACCAGCACCACGTCGGCCTGGCCGAACTCGCTGTTGATGTCTTCCATCTCGAAGACCTGGTCGTACGGCACTTCGGCCTCGGCCAGCAGCACGTTCATATGGCCCGGCATGCGGCCCGCCACCGGGTGGATCGCGTACTTCACGGTCACGCCCTTCTCGGCCAGCTTCTCGGTCAGTTCCTTGAGCGCGTGTTGGGCGCGCGCCACGGCCAGGCCATAGCCCGGCACGATGATCACGGTCTCGGCGTTGCCCATCAGGAACGCGGCATCGTCGGCGGAACCCGACTTGACCGGGCGCTGCTGCTGGTCGCCCGTTGCCGCCGCCGCGGTCGCGCCGCCGAAACCGCCCAGCAGCACGTTGAAGAACGACCGGTTCATCGCCTTGCACATGATGTACGACAGGATCGCACCGGAGGAGCCCACCAGCGAGCCCGCGATGATCAGCATCGGGTTGTTCAGCGAGAAGCCGATGCCCGCCGCTGCCCAGCCCGAGTACGAGTTCAGCATCGACACCACCACCGGCATGTCGGCGCCGCCGATCGGGATGATGATCAGCACGCCCAGCACGAAGGCGATCGCCAGCATGATCAGGAACGGCAGCCAGTCCTGCGACAGGAAGAAGATGACGCCGAAGCCCACCATTGCCACCGCCAGCAGCAGGTTCAGCCAGTGCTGGCCGGCAAACACCACCGGCGCGCCCTGGAACAGGCGGAACTTGTAGCGCCCGGCCAGCTTGCCGAAGGCGATCACCGAGCCCGAGAACGTAATCGCGCCGACGAAGCAGCCGATGAAGAGCTCGATGCGGTTGCCCAGCGGGATCAGGTGCGAGCCTGCCGGGCTGATGCCGAATGCCGCCGGCTCGGCCACCGCCGCCACCGCAATGAAGACCGCGGCCAGGCCGATCAGCGAGTGCATCGCCGCGACCAGCTCGGGCATCTTGGTCATCTGCACTTTCTTCGCCACGTAGGCGCCGATGCCGCCGCCGACCACGAGCGCGGCGAAGATCAGCGCCAGGCCCGTGCCCACCGACGACTGGGCCGTGCCCGCCGCGAGGAATTCATTCTTCAGCTTGATGATCAGGACCAGCGTGGTCACCACGGCAATGGCCATGCCGATCATGCCGAAGGCATTGCCCTTGCGCGCCGAGGCCGGGTGCGACAGGCCCTTGAGCGCCTGGATAAAGCAGACCGAGGCCACCAGGTAGAGCAGGGTGACGAGGTTCATGCTGACAAGACCAGTCATCACGCACCCTCCCTGGCCAGCGCCGGCTTGGCCTCAGACGCCTTGGCCTTCGGTTCCTTCTTCTTGAACATCTCCAGCATGCGCTGGGTGACCAGGAAGCCGCCGAACACATTGACCGCGGCCAACGCCACCGCCAGCGTGCCCATCACGCGCCCGACCCCGCCTTCGGTCAGGCCCGCGGCGAGCATGGCGCCGACGATGATGATCGCCGAGATCGCATTGGTCACCGCCATCAGGGGCGTATGCAGGGCTGGCGTTACCGTCCAGACCACGTGGTAACCCACGTAGATTGCCAGCACGAAGATGATCAGGTTGATCACCGTGTGGTTCACCATCTCCATCGACTTCTCCTCCGTTGCTTTGAATCCGGGATGCCGCTTGTCTTTTGCTGTATTGCGAACGACCGGGATGCTGCCGCGCAGGCAGGCCGACAGACCTCTGTGCGGGTCATGGCTCTAGGCGACCAGCTGCGCGACCCCTCTCCCGCCTGCGGCAGAGGGGTGGGGAGCAAACCCTCAGAACTTCTTGATTTCCTTGATGCCGTTCTTCTCGTTCACCAGGATGACCTTGGGCTTGTAGGCGGCGATTTCCTCGTCGCTCATCGGCGCGTAGGTGCAGATGATCAGCTGGTCGCCCAGGTGCGCGCGGCGGGCCGCGGCGCCGTTCAGCGAGATCTCGCCGCTGCCGCGCTCGCCCTTGATGATGTAGGTGGAGAAGCGCTCGCCGTTGTTCACGTTGTACAGCTCGATCTTCTCGAACTCCTTCATGTCGGCAGCGTCCAGCAGGTCCTGGTCGATGCCGCACGAACCCTCGTAGTTGAGGTCCGCCTGCGTCACGGTGACGCGGTGGAGCTTGGCGCGGAGCATGATGCGTTGCATGGGTGATACGTCCTTATATTTGATGCAAAAGCAGTGGGCGCAAGGCGCCCGTGGAAATTACGCCGCCTCTCGCACGACCTTGCCGTCCCTGCACATCAGGCAGGCCGCGACGATGTCGTCTTCAAGGTTCAGCGTGAACTGGCCGTCCTTGTCGACGACCAGCTTGAGGAAGTCCAGCACGTTGCGGGCATAGAGCGCCGAGGCGTCGGCCGCGACCATGCTGGCCAGGTTGGTGTGGCCGATGATGATGACGCCGTTGTGGTTGACCACTTCGTCGGCCACTGTCAGCGGGCAGTTGCCGCCCTGTGCCGCAGCCAGGTCCACCACCACCGAGCCGGGTTTCATCTGCGCCACGGTGGTTTCCTGCAGCAGCACCGGCGCCTTGCGGCCCGGGATCAGTGCGGTGGTGATGACGATGTCGGCCTGGACCGCGCGCTGGTGCACCAGCTCGGCCTGGCGCTTCATCCAGTCCGGCGGCATCGGGCGGGCATAGCCGCCCACGCCCTGGGCGATCTCGCGCTCTTCATCGGTGAGGAAGGGCACGTCGAGGAACTTGGCGCCGAGCGATTCGATCTGCTCCTTGACCGCGGGGCGCACATCGGAGGCCTCGATCACCGCGCCCAGCCGCTTGGCCGTGGCGATGGCCTGCAGGCCGGCGACGCCCGCGCCCAAAATCAGCACGCGCG
Source organism: Cupriavidus sp. FW305-46 (assembly GCF_058787075.1). Lineage (NCBI taxonomy): Bacteria > Pseudomonadati > Pseudomonadota > Betaproteobacteria > Burkholderiales > Burkholderiaceae > Cupriavidus > Cupriavidus sp. FW305-46. The sequence continues at coordinate 20,178 of NZ_JBYSZI010000006.1, read as the reverse complement.
CGGCCTTGACGGTGCCGGCGGCGGTCATCAGCATCGGCATGAAGCGCTGGTAGTGGTGCGCGGCCACCAGCACGGCCTTGTAGCCGGCGATGTTGGCCTGCGACGACAGCACGTCCATGCTCTGCGCGCGCGTGGTGCGCGGCGCGGCTTCCAGGGCAAAGGCGGTGATGTTCGCGGCGGACATGCGCGCGTTGTTCTCGGCGTCGAAGGGATTGAGCATGCCGATCAGCACGGCGCCCGGCTTCATCTGCGCCAGTTCGGCGGCGTCCGGTGCGCGCACCTTGAGCACCAGCTGGGCGCCCAGAGCTTCGGCGGCGGTACCGATGGTGGCGCCGACCGCCTCATACGCGCCGTCGGGCTGGCTGGCGCTTACGCCGGCGCCGGCCTGCACGACCACCTTGTGGCCCTGGGCGACGTACTTCTTGACTGTCTCCGGGGTGGCGGCGACGCGAGTCTCGCCGGCCCGCGTCTCCTGCGGGATGCCGATGTACATCGTCAATTTCTCCTTTAGCTGGCGTCTTGTGTGGTTGGGCGGACCGACGTCTGGCCCGTGCGCGCCGCAGGCTTAAGCCGCAGCGCAACAATTTTTTCGCAGCTTACAGGAATCTGACGTTCAATGGTGACCGGCCGGTCGGCTTTTGCGGCGACCGCCAAAGAGGGCGTTGCAGCCGCCATTCCAGCACCAGCCGAGCTCACCGGCCGGGGGCCGTGGTGGGCCGGCAGCGCTGCACGATGGGCCCGCAACCGGTAGAATGCGGGATTGCCTAAAAATTGAGCATCATGTCAAGTGACTGGAATGCCAGCGTGACCGTTGCCGCCGTGATCGAGCGCGGCGGACGCTTCCTGCTGGTCGAAGAGGAAACCGCCGACGGGCTGCGCCTGAACCAGCCCGCCGGGCACCTGGACCCGGGCGAGAGCCTGATCCGCGCCGTGATCCGCGAAACCCTGGAAGAGACCGCGCACACCTTTGAGCCGCGCGCGCTGCTGGGTTGCTACATGGGCCGTTCGCTGTCGTCGCGCACCGGCACCGATGTGACCTATGTGCGCTTCGCTTTTACCGGCGACCTGGGCTCGCTCGATGCGGGCCGCCAGCTCGACACCGGCATCGTGCGCACGGTCTGGATGAGCGCGGAAGAACTGCGCGCCTGCACGGAGCGTCACCGTACGCCGCTGGTGATGGCCTGTGTCAACGACTACCTGGCCGGCAAGCGCTTTGCGCTGGACGCCTTGTACACGCACCCGTCGGCGCTGGCCGCGGCCGTCCCGCTGGGAGCGCAGCCGTGAGTGGTGCCGGAAAACGTGTCGTGGTGGGCATGTCGGGCGGGGTCGATTCGTCGGTCACCGCGTGGCTGCTCAAGCAGCAGGGCTACGAGGTCATCGGCCTGTTCATGAAGAACTGGGAGGACGATGACGACAGCGAGTACTGCTCAACGCGCCAGGACTGGCTGGACGTGGTCTCGGTGGCCGACCTGATCGGCGTCGACGTGGAGGCGGTCAACTTTGCCGCCGAGTACAAGGACCGGGTCTTTGCCGACTTCCTGCGCGAATACTCCGCCGGGCGCACGCCCAACCCCGACGTGTTGTGCAATGCCGAGATCAAGTTCAAGGCCTTCCTCGACCATGCCATGTCGCTGGGCGCGGAAACCATCGCCACCGGCCACTATGCGCGTGTGCGGCAGAACGCGGCCGGCCGGTTCGAGCTGCTCAAGGCGCTCGACCATACCAAGGACCAGAGCTACTTCCTGCACCGGCTGAACCAGGCGCAGCTGTCGCGCACGCTGTTCCCGCTGGGCGAGATCCCCAAGACGCGCGTGCGCGAGATCGCCGCCGAGATCGGTCTGCCGAACGCGAAGAAGAAGGACTCCACCGGCATCTGCTTTATCGGCGAGCGCCCGTTCCGTGATTTCCTGAACCGCTACCTGCCGACCAAGCCGGGCCCGATGAAGACGCCCGAGGGCAAGGTCGTGGGCGAGCATATCGGCCTGGCCTTCTACACGCTGGGCCAGCGCAAGGGCATCGGCCTGGGCGGCAGCCGCGACGGCAACGGCGACGCCTGGTACGTGGCGCGCAAGGATATGGCGAACAATACGCTTTACGTGGTGCAGGGCCACGACCACCCGTGGCTGCTGACGCCGGTGCTGACCGCGTCGGACCTGTCCTGGGTGGCCGGCGAGCCGCCCGCCGCGGGCGCGGCGATGGCGGCCAAGACGCGCTACCGCCAGAGCGATGCGGCCTGCACGGTGCAGGCAGTGGCCGGCGACGCGCTGACGCTCCGGTTTGCCGAGGCGCAATGGGCGGTCACGCCCGGGCAGTCGGCGGTGCTGTATGACGGTGACATCTGCCTGGGCGGCGGCATCATCCAGTAAGCGCTGCCGCTGCACGAAAAAACACCCGCTCGAGGCGGGTGTTTTCTTGTCGGCCGCCGTGGATCAGCCGCGCGGCGGTTCCGTATCGATAAACGACTGGCGCTTGGACAGCTTTTCCTCCAGCGCCGCCAGGTTGGGATGGCGCTCGCGCCAGGCGATCTCGGGGAAGCGGAAGTCCAGGTAGGACAGCGCGCAGCCCACCGCCACGTCGGCCAGCGAGTAGTGCGTGCCGGTGCAGAAGGGGCGGTCGGCCAGGCCGTGCGCCATGGCCACCAGCGCCGCGTCGATCTTGCCGCGCTGGCGCTGCACCCAGCGCTCGCTGCGCTCATGCGGCTCGCGCTGGGTTGCCTCCAGGCGCACCAGCAGCGCTGCGTCGAGCAGGCCGTCGGCCAGCGCCTCCCAGCAACGGACTTCCAGGCGCTCGCGCCCGCCCTGCGGGATCAAACGGCTGACCGGCGTCAAGGTGTCGACATATTCGACGATCACGCGCGAATCGAAGATTGCGCCGCCGTCTTCCATGACCAGGCAAGGCACTTTGCCGAGCGGGTTGAACTGGCCGATCCTGGTCTCGGGCGACCAGACATCCTCTTCGATGAGCTGGCACTCGATCTTTTTCTCCGCCATCACCACACGCACCTTGCGCGCGTAGGGACTGGTCCGGGATGCATACAGCTTCATATTCTCCCCTTGAGCTTGTTATGAAGTGCATCGTCGCTCTGTGGCAGCGGCGGTGGGGCGCGCGGCTTGCCCGATGCACTTCATAACAGGCTACTGGAACGGCGTGCGCGAGTATACCCGTGGTGCATGGCGAATGCGGGCTTGCGCACCGATGCCCCGCGGCGGCGCTTTACCGCTGCCCGGAGCCGGGGCAGGGGTGGTAAAATCCCGCGTTGCGCAGCGCCGGCGGGCCTGCCGGCGCGGCGTTTTGGACGCATCCGGCCGCATAAGGTCGCTTTTCCGGTCCTCCCGCCGCCAACGCTGACAGCGCCAGCCCCCGCGGCGCTTCTTGTTCGTCGCCTTCTTCCATTGCCTCCCTTTTTCCCGGTTTCCAGCATGACCTCCTCTTCGCTTTCGCCGCTCACCGCCCTGTCCCCGATCGATGGCCGTTACGCCGCCAAGGCCGATGCGCTGCGCGAATGGCTGTCCGAGGCCGCGTTCATGCGCAACCGCGTCAAGGTCGAGGTGCACTGGCTGATCGCGCTGGCGCAGGCCGGCCTGCCCGACATGCCCAAGTTCTCGGCCGCCTCCGAGGCCGCGCTGCTGGGGCTGGTGGACAAGTTCAGCGAGGCCGACGCCGCCCGCATCAAGGAAATCGAAGCCGTCACCAACCATGACGTCAAGGCGGTCGAGTACTGGCTCAAGGAACAGGTCAAGGGCAACGCCGAGCTGGAAGCCGCCAGCGAGTTCATCCACTTCGCCTGCACCTCGGAAGACATCAATAACACCTCGCACGGCATGATGCTCAAGGGCGCCCGCGAAGGCGTGGTGGTGCCGGCGCTCAAGCGCGTGCACGCCCGCCTGGTCGAGCTGGCCAAGCTCAATGCCGCGCAGCCGATGCTGTCGCGCACCCACGGCCAGCCGGCCAGCCCGACCACGCTGGGCAAGGAAATGGCCAACGTGGCCGCGCGCCTGGCGCGCGCGATCCAGCGCATCGAGCAGGTCGAACTGCTGGGCAAGATGAACGGCGCGGTGGGCAACTACAACGCGCACCTGTCGGCCTACCCGAGCTTCGACTGGGAAGCCTTCTCGAAGCAGGTGATCGAGACCCGCCTGGGCCTGGTCTTCAACCCCTACACCATCCAGATCGAGCCGCACGACTACATGGCCGAGCTGTTCGACGCGATTGCCCGCGCCAACACCATCCTGCTCGACCTGAACCGCGACGTCTGGGGCTATATCTCGCTGGGCTATTTCAAGCAGAAGACCAAGGCCGGCGAAATCGGCTCGTCGACCATGCCGCACAAGGTCAACCCGATCGACTTCGAGAACTCCGAAGGCAACCTGGGCCTGGCCAACGCCGTGCTGCGCCACTTGTCCGAGAAGCTGCCGCTGTCGCGCTGGCAGCGCGACCTGACCGATTCGACCGTGCTGCGCAATATCGGCGTGGCCTTCGGCTACAGCCTGCTGGCCTATGAGGCCTGCCTGCGCGGCCTGGGCAAGCTGGAAACCAACCCCGAGCGCCTGGACGAAGACCTGGACAACTGCTGGGAGGTGCTGGCCGAGCCGGTGCAGACCGTGATGCGCCGCTTCGGCGTGCCCAACCCGTACGAGCAGCTCAAGGAGCTGACCCGCGGCAAGGGCATCTCGCGCGAGGCGCTGCAGACCTTCATCAACGGCCTGGCGATCCCCGACGACGCCAAGAAGCTGCTGCTGGACATGACGCCCGCCAGCTACATCGGCAAGGCCGTGGTGCTGGCCGAGCGCATCTGACGCCACATTTCGCCCCTGAACCGGGGCGACGTGCTGCAAAAGCCATCCGCGAGGATGGCTTTTTGCTTTTCTGGCGCAGCGCGGCGGGCAAGTCACTGCGGCTTTGTGCCGCTTGCGACAGAATGTCACTTCAAAGCATTTGAATAACTTAATGAAGGACTGTCCTTCACCGGCGCACAGCCCGCCGCAATAATGCGAGAATCGTAAGCGCACGGGCGGGCCAGCCCCCGCCGGTGCCTTCCCCAAAATTGTGAAACGCTCCTGCACGGGGCGAGAGGAATCCGATGCGTTCTACCGCCAACGCCCCCACCGGCTACGGTGCCACCGCGATCGCCTTGCACTGGGTCATTGCGCTGGCGATCTTCGCCGCGTTCGGGCTCGGCCTGTACATGACCGGCATTCCGGGGCTGACGCCGACCAAGCTCAAGCTCTACTCCTGGCACAAGTGGCTGGGCGTGACGATCTTCGCGGTTGCCGTGCTGCGCGTGCTGTGGCGTGCAACCCATGCGGCACCGCCGGTGGCGCCCGGCACCCCGGCCTGGCAGGCTAAGGCTGCGGCCGGCGCCCATCACCTGCTGTACCTGCTGATCGTGATCGTTCCTATCAGCGGCTACCTGTACAGCTCGGCCGCGGGCGTGCCGGTGGTCTACCTGGGCCTGTGGAAGATGCCGGCGCTGCTGGAGAAGAACGACGAACTGAAAGAAGTACTCAAGTTTGTCCATATCTGGCTGAACTACCTGATGGCGGCGGTGGTCGTTGTCCATGCGGCGGCGGCGGTCAAGCATCAGTTCGTCGACCGCGACGGCACGCTGGGCCGGATGCTGCCGTTCCTGCGCTGAGGCGCCGCCCCGGCCAACTTTTTCCGTACCGCGGCGCGTTGCGCCGACCCTGACAGGAGTTTTTTGAGATGAAACGCAATTCCCGCCGCGGCTCGCTCGTCATCGCCGCCGTCCTGGCCGCCTCCGGCATCGCCGCCAACCTGGCCTGGGCGCAGGTTGACGCCGCCAAGAGCTCGGTGACCGCGGTCGCGCGCCAGATCGGCGTGCCGATGGAAGGCAAGTTCAGGAAGTTCGATGCCGCGGTCAGCTTCGACCCGGCCAAGCTGGCGACCTCGTCGGCCAAGGTCGAGATCGATGTGTCCAGCTTCGAGATCGGCGACGCCGAGACCACCAAGGAAGTGAAGGGCAAGGACTGGTTCGACGCCGCCAAGTACCCCAAGGCCGTGTTCCAGTCCACCAGCATCAAGAACGGCACGCCGGGCAAGTACGACGTGGCCGGCAAGCTGACCATCAAGGGCAAGACCGTTGACGTGGTGGTGCCCGCCACCTACCGCCAGGAAGGCGCCGTGCAGGTGTTCGAGGGCGCGCTGCCGATCAAGCGCACGGTCTTCAATATCGGCGACGGCGAGTGGAAGGACACTTCCGTGGTGGCCGACGACGTGCAGATCAAATTCCGTATCGTGCTGGCCAAGAAGTAAGAAGCTAGGCCGGCATTCCGCTGACGTACCCAACAGGCGTTCCTGAGAACGTTCCGCCCCAACCTGATTTGTCGGGAGATTCCATGAAACTGCGTTCCCTCGTTGCCGCCGTCGCGGCCATTTCCGCAACCGCCGCCTTCGGCGTGGCTTCGGCCAATACCGTGACGTACAACCTCGATCCGACCCACACCTACCCGAGCTTCGAGGCCGACCACCTGGGCGGCCTGTCGACCTGGCGTGGCAAGTTCGACAAGTCCAGCGGCGTGGTCACGCTGGACCGTGCCGCCAAGGCGGGCTCGGTCGAGGTCAAGATCGACCCGGCTTCGATCGATTTCGGCAATGCCAAGCTGAACCAGCACGCCAAGGGCCCGGACATGTTCGACGTGGAAGCCTTCCCCGAGGCCGTCTACAAGGGCAAGTTCTCCAAGTTCAAGGGCGACGTGCCGACCGAGGTTGACGGCGTGCTGACGCTGCGCGGCGTGTCCAAGCCGGTCAAGCTGGAAATCCGCGACTTCAAGTGCATCCAGCACCCGATGCTCAAGCGCGAAGCCTGCGGCGCCGACGCCGTGGGCCATTTCAACCGTGCCGACTTCGGCCTGGACTACGGCGTGAAGATGGGCTTCAAGCCCGAGGTCAAGCTTGCCATCCAGGTGGAAGGCGTGCGCGCGGACTGAGCGTGCCAGCCCGCTGCGCCGGGCTTGCAGGCAGTCAGGGCCGGCAATGCCGGCCTTTTTTATTGTCCGGTATGATTCAGGCGCCTGCCAGGGCACTTGGTTGTACGACCCCCGACGGGCACAGTACAATGGCCCGCGGCAATCCCTCCTTGATCGTGGCATTGCTACTCCTGCCAAGGCGGGGGCAGCCATGCCCGCAACCGGCTAAAGCGCATCACTATGAGCATTCGCTGCATGTCCCGATACCGGTAGCCACCCCGCGACCTCCTCGCCCCTCATGCTGTACCCGGCCGTTCTGCCCTGGCTGTATGGCCCGCAGCGTTTCTCGGTTTTCCCTGGCGCAATACCGTGTATTCCAAAACGCAAATCGATCCGGTAGTTAGTTTCCGCAACTCGCAGGGCGAGCAGGTGCGGGGCACGATTGTCAATCTCCAGAGAAAGTCCCTGGTGATGGAGATCTACAACCCGTATTCGATCGTGCAGGTCAGCGAGGTGCTGAGCGAACTCAGCGTCCGCATGGGCTCGAAGAATGCCTACCTCGGCAAGGCCGTGGTCATGAGCCTGGTGAACACCGGCCTGACCGCGGTGGTGTCGCTGACGCTGATCGACGAGTGGCTGGAACTGAGCAACCTGGACAACGAGCCCAAATCGGTCGCGCGCGAGTCGCAGCGGTTCGTGCAGGACTGGAATGAGCGCTTCAATATCCGGCCCGACTACCAGATCGTGGTCAATGAAATGCGCGCGTTCCTGTCCGAGGTGTCGCGCTGGGTGGAGCAGGTCGACATGACCAGCACGCTGCCCAAGGAAGGCGATACGCTGCGCATGGACGTGTTCGAGGAGCTGGCCACCCCGATCGCACTGAAGATCCGCGAATATTCCGCGCGGCTCGACGGCGAAGCCGCGCACGTGCCGGAAGAAGACACCGTGATGCACCGCACCTTCACGCAGGCGGCGCTGCATCCCTTGCTGCTGCGCTCACCATTTGTGTTCCGGACCTATACCAAGCCGCTCGGCTATGCCGGCGACTACGAAATGGTCAACCAGATCCTGTCGGATCCGCGCCAGGGCCCCAGCACCTACTTCCAGATCGTCAACGCAACCTTCCTGCAGTCGTCCGTGGCCGCTGCCCACCGCAACCGCATCGACCTGCTGGTCGATTTCCTGGTGCGCATGGCCGAGCAGGCCCGGGCCGCGGGCAAGCCGTTCCGGCTGCTCAACGTTGGCTGCGGCCCGGCGGTCGAGATCAACCGCTTCATTACCGAATACCCCGAGCCGCACTGGCTGTCGTTCCAGCTGCTCGACTTCAGCCAGGAAACGCTGGACTACGCGCGCGAGCGCATCGAAGAGAGCTGCCGCAAGGCCAATGCGAAGGTCGAGGTGGAATATGTCCACCACTCGGTGCATGAACTGCTCAAGCGCCGCATCGACCACGATCCGTCGCTGCGCGAGTTCGACGGGGTCTACTGCGCCGGCCTGTTCGACTACCTGTCCGACCGCGTCTGCGCGCGCCTGCTGAGCTATTTCTCCACGCGCACCCATCCCGAGGGGCGCATCCTGGCCACCAACGTCCACGTCGACAACCCGGAACGGTACAGCATGGAACATATGCTGGAGTGGTACCTGATCTATCGCGATGAGGCCGGCATGCAGTCGTTGCTGCCGGCCAATACGCGCGACGGCCGCACCTACGTCGACCCGACCGGGGTCAACGTGTTTGTGGAAGCGATCGTGACTGATCCGGCCAAGGCCTGACCACCATGCTGAAACGGACTGCGAGCAGGTATTCCCCGTACGAGGCTGACCTGCGCGAGTTTCGCCTGGTCTCGAGCCGGGCCGGCGCGCTGACGGCCATCGTGCTGGTGATGGCCGGCGTCGGGCTCGACTACGGGATCTATCCCAGCCACCAGCTGCAGTTCTTTGTCGCCCGCCTGGTGGTCTCGGTCCTGATCGGGCTGATCTTCCTGCTGCTGGCCAACCAGGCCGGCCGGCGCTTCGTGCAGCCGCTCACGCTGGCCTGGCTGCTGCTGCCGCAGATGATGATCACATGGATGATCGCCACCACCGACGGCGCCTCGTCCATCTACTATGCCGGGCTGAACCTGGTCATCTTCGCGGTCGGCATCGCCATGCCCATGGGCCTGTGGCAGACCATCGGCTTTGGCGTGGTCACTTACCTGCTCTACCTCGGCGCCTGCCTGATCCACCCCGATGGCCTGGCGCAGCGCGCGCACTTCACCGTCAATTCGCTGTTCATCATGTTTTCGATCGTGGCCAGCGCGGTCTACACGTTCATGAACGAGCGCGGCCACTTCCACCTGATCCGGCTCAAGGAAGAGCTGGCGCACAAGAACGACGAGCTTGCCGACATCAACCGCCGGCTGGCCGACATCAAGGGCCAGATGCTGCAGCAGGAGAAGATGGCCGCCATCGGTACGCTGGCGGCCGGGCTGCTGCACGAGGTGAACAACCCGGTCAACTTCTGCCTGATGGCGATCGAAGTGGCGATGGAAGAGCCACAGGCCAAGGAGAACCCTTCGCTGGAAGAGTGCCTGGTCGACGCCAAGCAGGGGATGCAGCGCATCCAGCATATCGTCTCCGACCTCAAGACCTTTGCCTACCGCAAGCCGGGCGCCGAGGTGGAAGGCACGCCGTTCCTGTTCGAGAAGGCGCTCGATTCGTCGATCCGCCTGACCGCGCATGAGCTGCGCGGGGTCAGCCTCAGCCGCGAACTGCCTGCCGACACCCTGGTGCTGGGCGACGAGGCGGCCATCATCGGCGTGCTGATCAACCTGTTCTCGAATGCCGCGCTGGCCATGCGCAAGGCGGGCACGGCCGCGCCGGCGATCCATACCACGGCCCGCTGGGACAACCACCGCCTGCACGTCATGGTGCGCGACAACGGCCCTGGCATCCCCCAGGAAAACCTGGCGCGCGTGTTCGAGCCGTTCTTCACCACGCGCGAGGTGGGGCAGGGGCTTGGCCTGGGCCTGTCGATCAGCTACGCGGTGGTGGAACGCCACGGCGGGCAGCTGTATGCCGAGAGCGAACTGGGCCAGTGGACCGCGTTCAGCTTCGACCTGCCGCGTGCGGAGTAACCAGCCATGAGCGAAGCGAAGCAGGCACGGCTTGCCGTCCTCTATGTCGACGACGAGGAGATGGCGCGCAAGTATTTCGCCCGGGCCGCCGGCGGCGACTATGAGGTGCTGGTGGCAGACGGCGCCGACGAGGCCCTGGCGGTGCTGCGCGCGGACCCCGCCCGCGTGGCGGTGCTGGTGACCGACTTCCGCATGCCCGGGCGCGACGGTGGCCAGCTGCTGCGCCAGGTGGCGCAGGAATACCCGCAGATCGTGCGCATCCTGGTCACGGCCTATGCCGACAAGGATGTGCTGCTGGAAACGGTCAACAGCGGCGAAGTCTTCCGCATCCTGGAAAAGCCGCTGAGCGTGGCCGACCTGCGCGAGGTGCTGGCACGCGCCGCCGAGCGCCACCGCGAGCGCACCCTGCGCCAGCACCGGCTGATGGCGATCGACGAGACCCTGGCCTTCCTGGCGCACGAGCTGAACACCCCGCTGGCGGCCATCGCCAACTTTGCCCACGGCATCCGCGGGCGTGTCGCCGGCGAATACAGTGCGCAGCGCCAGGCCGAGATCGGCCAGGCGGCCAGCGCCATGTACGACAACGCCCAGTATTGCCTGGCGGTGCTGTCGTCGTTCCTGCAGTCGGTGCGCAACAGTGCCGGCAGCACGCCGGCGAGGCCCGATGCCGGCACCGAGGTCAGCGCCGGCACGCTGGTCACTTCGCTGCTGGACAGCTACCCGTTCGCAGGCGACCAGCGCAACTGGGTGCAGGTGGAGATGCACGGCGATTTCCCGGTGCAGACGCTGCCCAACTGCGTGGCGCTGGTGCTTTCCTCGGTGATGAGCAACGCGCTGCGGGCGCTGGGCAGCGTCGGCACGCCGGCCTTGCGCTTTGTGGTGGTGGCGCAGCCGCGCCCGGAAATCCGCATCTGCGACAACGGGCCGGGGATTCCGCCGGAAGTGATGGAGCGGTTGCTGGTCGACCCTGTCACCACCCACGCCAGTGCCGGCGGCAGCGGCCTGGGCATGATTTTCTGCAACCGCGTCATGCAGTCGTTTGGCGGCGGCATCCGGATCGAATCCGCATCCGGTGCCGGCACGACGGTGACGCTGGACTTTCCAAGTTTCAAGAGTCGAAAGCATAGGAGTGACCGATGACCGAACCGAATGCCACGCAGGCACCACCCCCGGCGATTCTGTTCGTCGATGACGAAGCGACTGCAGTCAAGTATTTCCAGCGTGCCATCGGGGCGCTGGCGCCGGTGGCCACCGGCGGCTCCGTAGAAGAGGGCAAGGCCTTGCTCGACGCCCACGCGGACAGCCTGGCGGTGCTGGTGTCGGACCAGCGCATGCCGGGCGAATATGGCAACGAACTGCTGCGCTACGCGCGCGAGCGCTACCCGCATATCGTGCGCATCCTGACCACCGCGTATTCGGAGCTCGACCAGACCGTCGAGGCGGTCAACCAGGGGCAGATCCACCGCTACATCAAGAAGCCGTGGGACATCACCGCGCTGCGCATGGAGCTGAAGCAGGCGCTGGAACTGGCCGGCCTGCGCAAGGAACGCGACCAGCTGCTGCGCGAAAAGCTGTCCGTGCTGCAGACCCAGACCGTGGCCTCGCGCATCGGCATGGTGCATGCGCTGTGTGCCAGCCTGATCGGGCCGGGCCGTTTCCAGCCGGTGGAGACCTACCTCGCGGCGGTCGACCTGGCCGGCGCGGGCAGCGTCGAGCCGGACTGGCAGCGCATGGACTACGCCGACCTGGTGCGCGCGGAGGCCGAGCGCAGCGGCAGCTTCGGCCATGCCGTCGGCACGCGCCTGGCGCAGCTGCGCGGCACCCATGCCGGCAAGGGCGCTGCCGATGCCGCGGCGGTGATCGCCGACACGCTCGGCAGCGAAGTGGTGCGCCGCGACGGCGATACCCTGGTGTGGACCGCGCCGGCGACGCTGGCCGAGTTCCTGGCACAGCCGGTGGGTTCGCCCGTGTCGGCGTCGCACGCCGCCTGGCTGGCGAGCCTGCTGTGGCTGGAAGAGGCCGGCGGCGCAATGAAGTTTGCGCGCGACGGCGAGGCCGTGGTGTGCCGCGTGGGCCCGCGCAGCGAGAGCTTCGCGGCCGACCGGCTGGCGGCGTGGATCGAGCGCTTCTCGATGCCGGCCTGAATTTCCCAGGTCTTGCTGCCATGAAAAACGGCGCCCCGCGGGGCGCCGTTCTGTTTTGCCGGCAGGGCAGGGTCAGGCCTGCGCGCCGTAGTTGGGGTCGTTGCGGTCGGTCGAGTCGGACTTCTTCTCGCCCTTGACCAGGTCCTCGCGCTTGACGCCCAGCCACATCGCCAGCGCCGCTGCCACGAACACCGACGAGTAGATGCCGAACAAGATGCCGACCGTCAGTGCCAGGGCAAAGTAGTGCAGCGTGGGGCCGCCGAAGAAGAACATCGACAGCACCATCATCTGGGTCGAGCCGTGGGTGATGATGGTGCGCGAGATGGTGCTGGTGATCGCGTTGTCGATGATCTCGTGCGTGGTCATCTTGCGGAACTTGCGGAAGTTCTCGCGGATCCGGTCGAAGATCACCACCGATTCGTTGACCGAATAGCCCAGCACCGCCAGGATCGCCGCCAGCACCGACAGCGAGAATTCCCACTGGAAGTAGGCGAAGAAGCCCAGGATGATGACCACGTCGTGCAGGTTGGCGATGATGCCCGCCACCGCGAACTTCCATTCGAAGCGGAACGACAGGTAGATCACGATGCCGGCCACCACGCACAGCAGCGCCAGCAGGCCGTCGGTGGCCAGTTCCTTGCCCACCTGCGGGCCGACGAACTCCACCCGTTGCAGCTTCACGTCAGGCGAGGCCGCCTGCAGCGAGGCCATCACCTGCTCGCTCTGCTGGGCCGAGGTGACGGGCTTGCCGTCCGCGCCCTTCTGCAGCGGCAGGCGGATCATCACGTCGCGCGAGGTGCCGAAGTTCTGCACCTGCACGTCGGTATAGCCCAGCTTGCCCACCTGGCCGCGGATCTTTTCCAGGTCGGCGGCCTGCTGGTAGCTGACTTCCATCACCGTGCCGCCGGTGAATTCGATCGACAGGTGCAGGCCCTTGTGCCAGAGGAAGAACACGGCTGCGGCAAACGTCAGGAAGGAAATCACGTTGAAGACCAACGCGTGCTTCATGAACGGAATGTCGCGCCGGATGCGGAAGAATTCCATGTTGAATCCTGTTCTGTACTGCTAGTTGTTGCTGCTCGCCTTACTTGGCGACCGGCGTGTCGGTGGTGTTGCCCGGCTTCCAGATCTGGCCGATGGCCACGCTCTGCAGCTTCTTCTTGCGGCCGTACCAGAGGTTGACCAGGCCGCGATTGAAGAACACCGCCGAGAACATCGAGGTCAGGATGCCCAGGCAGTGCACCACGGCAAAGCCGCGCACCGGGCCCGAACCAAAGGCCAGCAGTGCCAGGCCGGCGATCAGCGTGGTCACGTTGGAGTCCAGGATGGTGGCCCAGGCGCGGTCGAAGCCGACCGCGATCGCCATCTGCGGCGACGCGCCCGCGCGCAGTTCCTCGCGGATGCGCTCGTTGATCAGCACGTTGGCGTCGATGGCCATGCCCAGCACCAGCGCGATGGCGGCAATGCCCGGCAGCGTCAGCGTGGCCTGCAGCATCGACAGCACCGCCACCAGCAGCAGCAGGTTCACGCCCAGCGCCACCACCGAGAACACGCCGAACAGCATGTAGTACAGGATCATGAACACGCCGATGGCGGCAAAGCCGTAAGCGACCGAGTCAAAACCCTTCTGGATGTTGTCCGCGCCCAGCGACGGGCCGATGGTGCGCTCTTCGATGATTTCCATCGGCGCGGCCAGCGAGCCGGCGCGCAGCAGCAGCGCCAGGTCGTTGGCGGCTTCGGTGGAGTAGGAGCCAGTGATCTGGAAGCTGGAGCCCAGTTCGGACTGGATCGTCGCCACCGTCAGCACTTCGCCCTTGCCCTTTTCGAACAGCACGATCGCCATCGGCTTCTTCAGGTTCTCGCGCGAGACGTCGCGCAGCACGCGGCCGCCCTGGGCGTCGAGCTTGATGTTGACCGAAGGCTGCTGGTTCTGGTCGAAGCCGGCCGAGGCGCTTTCAATGCGGTCGCCGGTGAAGATGACCTGCTTCTTCAGCACCACCGGGGCGCCGTTGCCTTGCGTGAAGAGCTCGCTGCCGAACGGGATCGGGTCGCCCGGGCGCGGGCTGCGCGGCGCGTCGTTGTCGACCAGGCGGGCTTCCAGCGTGGCGGTGCGGCCGATGATGTCCTTGGCCTTGGCGGTGTCCTGCACGCCGGGCAGCTGCACCACGATGCGGTCGGCGCCTTGCTGCTGGATCACCGGCTCGGCCACGCCAAGCTCGTTGACGCGGTTGTGCAGCGTGGTGATGTTCTGCTTGACCGCGGCATCCTGCACGGCCTTGCGGGCGGCTTCGGTGAAGGTGCCGACGATATTGTTGCCGTCCATGGCGAAGGCGACTTCGCGCAGGTTGTCGGCCAGCAGCGGACGCGCGCGGTTGGCGTCGTCGGCGTTGTTGAAGCGCACCGTCAGGCGCTCGCCGTCGCGGTCGATGCCGCCGTGGCGGATGCTCTTGTCGCGCAGCAGGGTGCGCGCGTCGCCGCCAAGGCTGTCGAGCTTCTTGTCGACCGCGCCCTTCATGTCGACCTGCAGCAGGAAGTGCACGCCGCCGCGCAGGTCCAGGCCCAGGTACATCGGCAGCGCGTGCATGGCGGTCAGCCAGCGCGGCGAGCCCGACAGCAGGTTCAGCGCGACCACATAGGTGGGGTCGGCCGCGTCGGGGTTGAGCGTGCGCGACAGGATGTCCTTGGCCTTGAGCTGCTCGTCGGTGGTGCGGAAGCGCGCCTTGACCGAGCCGGACTGGCCGGAAATATCAAAGAAGACGCCGTCGGGCTGCAGCTGGTTCTGTGCCAGGATCTCTTCGACCTGCTTCTGCATCGACAGGTCGACCTTGACCGTGGCCTTGCCCGAGGACACCTGCACCGCAGGCGCCTCGCCGAAGAAATTCGGCAAGGTATAGATGATGCCGATGGCCAGGGCCACCAGGATCACGAGGTATTTCCAAAGCGGATAACGATTCATCTCTGGCCAGTCATTCAGCGGTTGGCGGGGCCGGCGCTGGCGTGGCGCACCACGTCGGCGGGGCCGAACCGGTTTGGCAAACAGCCGCCTGGCAACCACGGATCGAAGCCACCGGGGCTTCGTCGGGCTGGATCAGGCGGCTGCCGGGGCATGCGCGAACGGGCATGCCGGAAAAGACAAAGGCGGGAGTCGCGCGCGCGATCGGTGGATCAGAGCGCCTTCAGCGAGCCCTTCGGCAGCACCGTCGTCACGGCGTTCTTCTGCACGGTGATTTCCGTGCCTTCGGCGATTTCCAGGCTGACGTACTGGTCGGTGACCTTGGTCACCTTGCCCAGGATGCCGCCGGCGGTCACGACTTCGTCGTTCTTGGCCAGCGCTTCGAGCATTGCCTTGGCTTCCTTCTGACGCTTCAT
Source organism: Cupriavidus sp. FW305-46 (assembly GCF_058787075.1). NCBI lineage: Bacteria > Pseudomonadati > Pseudomonadota > Betaproteobacteria > Burkholderiales > Burkholderiaceae > Cupriavidus > Cupriavidus sp. FW305-46. Next base: position 4,623 of record NZ_JBYSZI010000006.1, on the reverse strand, counting down.
CTGCGGGCGGATCATGATGAACCACAGCACGCCAAACATCAGGATGATGGGCAGGAAGCTCATCAGGCCGCCAGCCGCGCCGCCGGTACCGGTGGTCTGGGCAAATGCGTTAGAAATCAGCACGTTGATTCTCCGTCACAAAATTAGTCAAATAATCGATCATTCTACCATTCGCATTCCGCCCACCCTTGGCATTCTAGGGCGGAATACGGGTTTGTTCGGGTGCGCCCGGGACAACTTGCGGCAGGGGTCGGCAAGGCCGGGCGCTCCGGATCGCGGCTCGCCCCCGGATGACCCGGCTATTCGACCGCCGGCAGCGCAAAAGTTCGCGCCAGCCGGCGTTGTCACTGCGTGCCGCGGGCGCGGTCGGCGGCGAACTGGCGGCGGAAGTCGGCAAAGCGGTGATGCTCGATGGCTTCGCGCATCTCGCGCATCAGCTGCAGGTAGTAGTGCAGGTTGTGGATGGTATTGAGGCGCGCGCCCAGGATCTCGCCTACGCGGTGCAGGTGGTGCAGGTAGGCGCGCGAGAAGTTGCGGCAGGTGTAGCAGGCGCAGCTTTCATCGAGCGGACGCGGATCGTTGCGGTGCGCCGCGTTCTTGATCTTGACGTCGCCGAAGCGGGTGAAGAGCCAGCCGTTGCGCGCGTTGCGGGTGGGCATCACGCAGTCGAACATGTCCACCCCGGCGGCGACGCCGGCGACCAGGTCCTCGGGCGTGCCCACGCCCATCAGGTAGTGCGGCTTGTCGGCCGGCAGGCGCGGCGCCACGTGCTCGAGCACGCGCATCATGTCTTCCTTGGGCTCGCCCACCGACAGCCCGCCGATGGCAAAGCCGTGGAAGTCCAGCTCGGACAGGCCCGCCAGCGATTCGTCGCGCAGGTCTTCGTACATGCCGCCCTGGACGATGCCGAACAGCGCGTTGGGGTTGGCCAGGCGCTCGAACTCGTCGCGCGAGCGCTTGGCCCAGCGCAGGCTCATGCGCATCGACTTGGCCGCTTCCTCGTGCGTGGCGGCGCGGCCGTCGATCTCGTACGGCGTGCACTCATCGAACTGCATCACGATGTCGGAGTTCAGCGTGCGCTGGATCTGCATCGAGATCTCGGGCGACAGGAAAAGCTTGTCGCCATTGACCGGAGATGCGAACGTGACGCCATCTTCGGTGATCTTGCGCAGATCGCCGAGCGAAAACACCTGGAAGCCACCGGAATCGGTCAGGATCGGCTTGTCCCAGCCGATAAACTTGTGCAGGCCCTCGTGGGCATTGACCACGTCCAGCCCGGGGCGCAGCCACAGGTGGAAGGTATTGCCCAGGATGATGTGCGCGCCAATCTCGTTCAGTTCCAGCGGCGACATCGCCTTGACCGAGCCGTAGGTGCCGACCGGCATGAAGATCGGCGTCTCGACCACACCGTGGTTCAGCGTGACGCGGCCGCGGCGGGCGTTGCCGTCGGTGGTGATGAGTTCGAAGTTGAGCATGGCTTGTGATTCTGGATTCAGGCGCCGGGCTGGCGGGTCAGCAGCATGGCGTCGCCGTAGCTGAAGAAACGGTAGCGCTGCTCGACCGCATGGCGGTAGGCGGCGCGGATGGCTTCCACGCCGGCCAGTGCCGACACCAGCATCAGCAGCGTCGACTTGGGCAGGTGGAAATTGGTGATCAGGGCATCGACCAGCCGGAAATGGTAGCCGGGCGTGATGAAGATATCGGTGTCGCCACTGCCGGCGGCGAGCGTGCCGTCGGCCTGCGCGGCCGATTCCAGCGCGCGCAGCGAGGTGGTGCCGACCGCGATCACGCGGCCGCCGCGCGCGCGGGTGTCGCGCACGGCCTGGGCCAGGTCTGCGGAGACGGCGTACCACTCCGAGTGCATCTTGTGCTCGGCCAGGTTCTCGGTGCGCACCGGCTGGAAGGTGCCGGCGCCCACGTGCAGCGTCAGGAAGGCGCGCCGCACGCCGGCGGCATCGAGCCGCGCGAACAGCGCATCGTCGAAATGCAGGCCCGCGGTGGGCGCGGCCACCGCGCCGGGGCTGCGCGCGTAGACGGTCTGGTAGCGGGTCTCGTCATAGGCGTCTGGGTCGTGCGTGATATACGGCGGCAGCGGCAGGCGGCCGTAGCGCTCGATCAGGTCCAGCGCCGGCTCGGGGAAGCGCAGCGTGAAGAACTGGTCCACGCGCGGGCCAACGGTGACGGCGAAGGCATCGTCGGCCAGGTGCAGCGTGCTGCCCTCGGCCGGGGTCTTGGAGGCGCGCACCTGGGCCAGCACGGTGTGGCTGTCGACCACGCGCTCGACCAGCACCTCGATCTTGCCGCCGCTGGGCTTGTGGCCGAAGAAGCGCGCCTTGATCACGCGGGTGTCGTTGAAGACCAGCAGGTCGTCGGGACGCAGGTAGTCGATGATCTCGCTGAAGGCGCGGTCGACCATGCGCACCGCGTCGGCGGTGTCGGCCGGGGCCAGCCGTTCGACCACCAGCAGCCGGCTCGCGCTGCGGTCGGGCAGCGCGCTCTGGGCAATCAGTTCTGGCGGCAGCGGGAAATCGAAATCGGAAAGCGTCAACATCGTGGGAGCGGCGGGCTGCGCGATCCCATGCAGGCCGGAGCGGGGCACAAAACGGCACTCCGCTGCCCGTGGTGGCAGCCGGCATGGGTACAATCGGCGAATCCGATATTGTAAGGCCACGGGCGCGCTTGCCGCCGGGCCGGGCGTGATACCGGCTATTCGCCGGCGCCGCGCCAGCCAACCCCGCAGCACGAGAGCGACCGCTGCCAACTTTTTCGCCGATGCCCGGAACCGCCGCTGAACCGATCCACGACCCCGCCGACGCCGCCAAGGAAACGGCGGCGCCCGCGCGCGGCAAGGCCGGCGAAGCCAGGGGCAAGGCCGCCGCCTCCGGCACGTCCTCCGCGGCCGCGCGCCTGGCCAAGCTCGGCCTGCGCCGTCCCGTCGACCTGGTGCTGCACCTGCCGATGCGCTATGAGGACGAGACCACGCTGGCGCCGATCGCCGAGGCCATCCACCGCGCCGGGCTCGGGCTGCCGGCGCAGGTGGAGGGCGAGGTCATCTCCAACGAAGTCACGTTCCGGCCGCGCCGCCAGCTGGTGGTCAAGATCGCCGACGACAGCGGCGAGCTGACGCTGCGCTTCCTGAACTTCTACGGCAGCCAGACCAAGCAGATGGCCGAAGGCGTGCGCCTGCGCGTGCGCGGCGAGGTGCGCGGCGGCTTCTTCGGCGCCGAGATGGTCCACCCCACGGTGCGTCCGGTGGTGCCCGGCGAAGCGCTGCCTGACCGCCTGACGCCGGTGTATCCGTCCACCGCCGGCATCCCGCAGGCCTATCTGCGCAAGGCCATCGGCGGCACGCTGTCGCGCACGCCCATGCCCGAGACGCTGCCGCGGGCGGTGCTGGAGGGGCCGCTGGCACGCCTGCACCTGCGCCCGCTGGCTGACTGCCTGCGGTTGCTGCACGCGCCGCCGCCGCAGGAGAGCGAGGCCGCGCTGGCCGACCGCTCGCATCCGGCCTGGCAGCGCATCAAGTTCGATGAGCTGCTGGCGCAGCAGATCTCGCTGCGGCGCGCGCACGCGGCGCGCCGCGAAAAGACCGCGCCGACCATGCCGCGCCGCGAGGGCGGCCTGCTGACGCGCTTCCTGGCCGCGTTGCCGTTCCGGCTGACCGGGGCGCAGCAGCGCGTGGTCGAAGAAATCGCTGCCGACATGACGCGCCCGCACCCGATGCACCGGCTGCTGCAGGGCGACGTGGGCAGCGGCAAGACCATCGTCGCCGCGCTGGCAGCCTGCCAGGCGATCGATGCCGGCTACCAGGCCGCGCTGATGGCGCCCACCGAAATCCTGGCCGAGCAGCACTACCGCAAGCTGTCCGCATGGCTGGAGCCGCTGGGCGTGCCGGTGGCGTGGCTGGCCGGCAGCCAGAAGGCGCGCGACAAGCGCGAGGCCGTGGCGCGCGTGGAATCGGGCGAGGCGCAGCTGGTGATCGGCACCCACGCGCTGATCCAGGACACCGTGCGCTTTGCCAGGCTGGGGCTGTCGGTGGTCGACGAGCAGCACCGCTTCGGCGTGGCGCAGCGGCTGGCGCTGCGCGGCAAGGCCGGTGCCGCCGACGCCCCCGATTCAGCGGCAACCGCGGCCGAGACCGTGCCGCACCAGCTGATGATGTCGGCCACGCCGATCCCGCGCACGCTGGCCATGACGTATTACGCCGACCTCGATGTCTCGGTGATCGACGAGCTGCCGCCCGGGCGCACCCCCATCGTCACGCGCCTGGTCAACGATGCGCGCCGCGACGAGGTGATCGCGCGCGTGCACCATGCCGCCGCCGAGGGGCGCCAGGTCTACTGGGTCTGTCCGCTGATCGAGGAAAGCGAGGCGCTGCAGCTGCAGACCGCGGTGGAGACCTATGAAACGCTGGTGGCCGCGCTGCCCGACCTGCGTGTGGGCCTGGTGCACGGGCGCCTGCCGCCGGCCGAGAAGGCCGCGGTGATGGACGACTTCAGCGCCAACCGCATGCAGGTGCTGGTGGCCACCACCGTGATCGAGGTGGGCGTGGACGTGCCCAATGCCTCGCTGATGGTGATCGAGCATGCCGAGCGCTTCGGCCTGGCGCAGCTGCACCAGCTG
>NZ_JBYSZI010000005.1:105232-159888 GCF_058787075.1 Cupriavidus sp. FW305-46 | reverse complement strand
CTCTCCCGCAAGCGGGCGAGGGGAGCACACCGCCAGCAAGCGGAGAGGCCTTCGTCCTTCTCGACGACGCCACGGCCCCGGCGGCGCAAGCCGCATCACGCCTCTACACCGGCTTCATCCGTGAAGACGTCTTGCCCGCCGGCAGCGACATCGCGCAGCTCGACACCATGCTTGCCGACGGCTGGCGCCAGGGCTGGCATGCCACCCTGTTTGCCCCCTACGAATTCTCCGGCGCGCTGGTCGATGCCCCGGTGCACACTGGCAACGCGATGCCGTTCCACGACGGCGCGCTGCGCCTGCTGTGGTTCCGCAACCTGCGCCGGCTCGATGCCGCGGCGGTCACGGCGTGGCTGCAGGCGAAAGCCGACCCCAGGCCGGCGGGCCTGATGGGCGTGGCTTCCGATACCTCCCGCGAGGCCTTCGACGACGCCATCGCCCGCATCCACCAGTGGATCGAAGCCGGCGACACCTACCAGGTCAACTACACCCAGCGCCTGCACTTCGATGCCTTTGGCGACCCGGTGGCGCTGTACGCCGCGCTGCGCGCCGCGCAGCCGGTACCGTATGGCGTGCTGGCCAGCCTGCCGGATGGCGCCACGGTGCTGTCGCTGTCGCCCGAGCTGTTCGTGCGCCACGACGGCCAGGGCCACCTGCTGACCCGGCCGATGAAGGGCACCGCGCCGCGCTCGGGCGATGCCGTGCGCGATGCGCAGGCCGCCGCCGCGCTGGCCGCCGATGCCAAGAACCGCGCCGAGAACGTGATGATCGTCGACCTGCTGCGCAACGACCTGGGGCGCATCGCGCAGCCGGGCAGCGTGGCGGTGCCGGAGCGCTTTGCGGTGCAGCCGTTTGGCGCGGTGCTGCAGATGACCTCTACCGTCACCGCGACGGCGCGGCCCGGCACGCGCTTTGGCGCGCTGATGGCGGCGCTGTTCCCGTGCGGCTCCATCACCGGCGCGCCCAAGCGGCGCACCATGCAGATCATCGCCGAACTGGAAGGCACGCCGCGCGGGCTGTACACCGGGGCGATCGGCTGGATCGATGCGCCAACCGACGAAGGCACCGCGGGACCGTTCGCGCTGTCGGTGGCAATCCGCACGCTGGTACTGGCGCCTCTCGCGGATACTGGCCTGCGCGCGGGTGAAATGGGCGTGGGCGGAGGCATCGTCCATGACAGCGTCGCGGCGGAGGAATTCGATGAGTGCGGCTGGAAGGCGCGTTTCCTGACGCGGCACGATCCCGGCTTTACGCTGTTCGAGACCATGCGCGTGCAGGACGGCGAGTGCCTTTACCTGGCGCGGCACCTTGCGCGCATTGGCGCTTCGGCACATACGTTCGGCTTCGCTTTCGATGCCGATGCGGCACGCAACGCGGTGGCCGCGCAGGTAGCGCAGCTGGGCACGGGGACATGGCGCCTGCGTATGAGCGTGGACAAGCGCGGCGCGCTCGCATTTGCCAGCGGCGCGGTGGTACCGATGCCGGCCGGTCCGGTCAGGATCGATATCGCCCCCGAGCCACTACCCGCCGCCGATCCGCTGCGCCGCCACAAGACCAGCGCGCGCGCAGTGTTCGATGCGGGCTGGCAGGCCGCCGAGCGTGCCGGTGGCTTTGACCGGCTGTTCTTCAACACGCGCGGTGAACTGCTGGAAGGCGGGCGCAGCTCGGTCTTCGTCCGCATCGATGGCCGCTGGCTGACGCCGCCGCTGTCGGCCGACATCCTGCCCGGCGTGATGCGCGCGGTGGCGCTGGACGAGGGTGGGGCGGCGCTGGGCGCCCCCGGCGAAGCGGTGACGGAAGCGGTGATCACGCGCGCGATGCTCGCGCGCGCCGAGGCCATCGTCCTGGTCAACGCCTTGCGCGGCGCGATGCCGGCGACGCTGGGCCAGTAAGCCTGAAGACTAAGGGTGGTGCGTGTCCAGCACGCCGTCGCCCAGCTTCCAGCGCACCACGCCCGGCAGGTTGATCAGCTCGCGGTCGTGGCAGATCATCACCACGGTGCGGCCTTCCGCGGCCAGGTCGCCGACCAGCCCAATCACCTGCTCGCGCGCATGGCCGTCCAGGCTCGAGGTAGGCTCATCCAGCAGCAGCAACTCCGGCTCCAGCACCTTGGCGCGCGCCAGCGCCACGCGCTGGATCTCGCCGCCCGACAGGTATTCGGGCGCGGTGTCCTGCAGGTGCGACACGCCGGCCCAGCCCAGCGCCTCGCCCACGCGGCGGGCGATCTCGTCGCGCGGCATCCCGCGTGCGTGCAGGCCGTAGGCGATGTTCTCGCGCACCGAGGTGCGGAACAGGTACGGATGCTGGTGCAGGTAGGCAATGCGCTGGCGCAGCGCCGGCGGCAGCGGGGAGAGGGGGGCGTCGTGCGCCTGGCCGTGCGCGTCGGTCCACTGCGCGCTGGCGCCGGGTGCCGGCTCCAGCCCGGCCAGCATGCGCAGCAGCGTGGTCTTGCCGGCGCCGTTCATGCCGGTCAGCACGATCGCGGTGGCGCGCGGGATCACCAGCCTGTCGATGGCAAAGAGCTTGCGCAGGCCGATGGTGCGCGCCAGTCCGCGCACAGTCAGCAGCGGGCTGTGGTCATGGGCAACCGAGGGGGTCATCGGCGGAAGCCTCCGGCACCCTGCAGCCAGGCCATGCCGATATTGACCAGCAGCGCCAGCGCCACCAGCACGATGCCCAGCGCAATGCCCTGGGCGAACTCGCCCTTGCTGGTTTCCAGCGCAATGGCCGTGGTGATGGTGCGGGTGGAGCCTTCGATATTGCCGCCGATCATCAGCGCCGAGCCGACCTCGGCAATCACGCGCCCGAAGCCGGCGACCACCGCCGCCATCAGCCCGAAGCGCAGTTCGCGGATCACCGTCAGGAAGGTGCGCCAGCGCCCGGCGCCCAGCACCCAGGCGGTCTCGCGCAGGCGCACGTCGGCGCCCTGCAGGGTCGACAGCGCAAACGCCAGCACCACCGGGAAGCCGATCACTGCCTGCCCCAGCACCATGCCCGCCGGCGTGAACAGCAGGTGCAGGCTGCCCAGCGGGCCCTGGCGCGTCAGCAGCAGGTAGAGGACCAGCCCGACCAGCACGGTCGGGAACGACAGGAAGGCCTGCGCCACCACCACCACCGCACGCCGGCCCGGGAACTGCCGCGTGGTGATCAGCCAGGCCGCGGCGATCGCCGGCACCGTGGCCAGCGCCAGTCCCAGCACCGCCACCATCAGCGAGGTCCAGACGATGAACCACAGGCCGGCGTCGCCGCTGGCCAGCAGGCGGAAGGCGTCGGCGGTGGCGGTGCCGATCTCCACCGGCTCAGGCGGAGAAGGTGTGCTCGGCGGCGGGGAAGCTGCCGTCCTTGACGGCGGCCACGTAGGCGCGCACGGCCGCCTCGATCGAGGTCTGGCCGTCCATGAAGTTGCGCACGAACTTGGCCTTGCGGCCCGGGTAGATATTGAGCATGTCCTGCAGCACCAGCACCTGGCCGGAGCAGTCCGCGCCCGCGCCGATGCCGATGGTGGGGACCGTCAGCGATTGCGTGATCTCGCCGGCCAGCGCCGCGGGCACCGCCTCCATCAGCACCACCTGCGCGCCGGCGGCCTGCAGCGCCAGCGCGTCGCGCTTGAGCTGGGCCGCGCCGGCGTTGGTCTTGCCCTGCACCTTGAAGCCGCCCAGCGCGTGCACCGACTGCGGCGTCAGGCCGATATGCGCGCATACCGGGATGCTGCGCTCGACCAGGAACTTGACGATCGGCGCCAGCCAGTCGCCGCCTTCGAGCTTGACCATCTGCGCGCCGGCCTTCATCAGCGTGACCGCGCTGGCAAACGCGGCCTCAGGCGTGGGATAGGTGCCGAACGGCAGGTCCGTCAGCAGCAGCGAGGTCTGGTTGCCGCGCGCCGCGCATTCGGTGTGGTAGGCCATCTGTTCCAGCGTGACCGGCAGCGTGGTCTGCTGGCCCTGCATCACATTGCCCAGCGAATCGCCGACCAGGATCATTTCCACGCCGCAGTAGTCGAGCAGCGCGGCGAAGCTGGAGTCGTACGCGGTCAGCATGGCGATTTTCTCGCCGGCGTCACGCATCGCCTGCAGTTTGGGAATCGTGATGGTCTTGCGGGAGGGATCGAGGAGGTAGCTCATGGCAGTGCCCATATAGGACGGCTTTGCCGGTGCCGGGAGGGCCGCCCGCACGGCAACGACAGCCGTCGTTATTGTGTTGGGTCTGGCAGGCGGAGCCTGTCAGGGCGCAGCGAGATTGAGAAAGGCCTTGCGGCCGCGCATGTTTTCGATGCGCGACAGTAGTGTACGGAAATCGTCATCATTGTCCACCGGATTGAAGTGGGCGGTGTCGACCACCATCACCGGGGCGTCGTCGTACCGGTGGAACAATTCGCCGTAGGCGCCGGCCAGGCGCTGCAGGTAGTGTTCGTCGATGCCGGCCTCGCCGGGCTCGCCGCGGCGCACGATGCGCTCGCGCAAGAGCGACGGGGTGGCCTGCAGCACGATCACCAGGTCGGCGCGCTGCGGCGGCAGGTCAAGGCGTGCGGCGATGGCGTCGTAGAGCGCCAGTTCGTCGTCGGACAGCGTCAGCGCCGCGTGCAGCCGGTCCTTGGCCATCAGGAAATTGGTGACCATGCGCTGTCCGGCCAGCACCCCCGCCTGCCATTGCTGCAGCTGCACCGCGCGCTGGGTCAGGCACCACAGCTGCAGCGCCAGCGCATGGCGCGCGGGATCGCGGTAGAAGGGTTCGAGGAAGGGGCTGCGGCGTGCGCTGTCGGGCAGCTCCTGGGCCTGCAGCGTGCGCGCCAGGCGCTGGGCCAGCGAGGTCTTGCCGGATCCGACGGGGCCTTCGACGACGATGCGGCGCAGGTGATCGAGCATGGCGCTCCGGGCTTCAGTGGGGTGGAAGGCTGCGCCGCGGGCGCCGCCGGGCGGGGTCAGCCAGGGCTGCCGCCATCGCCGGTCTCGCCAGCGGCGGCCTGCATGCGCAGGCACTTGCAGGTAGAGACCTTCTCGATGCGCTGCGCGCCCACGCCGGCCAGGTAGTCGGCGGCGCGTCCGCGCCCGGGGATGGCCAGCGCGGCGTCCAGCTCCAGCAGCGGTACCAGCGTGAAGGCGCGCTCGGTCAGGCGCGGGTGCGGCACCGTCAGGTGCTCGTGGTCGTGCTGCTCGTCGCCGAACAGCAGCAGGTCCAGGTCCAGCGTGCGCGGCGCGTTGCGGAACGGACGCTCGCGGCCGAACTGGTCCTCGATGTGGTGGCAGATGCGCAGGAGCTGCGCCGCGGTGAACGAAGTCTGCACCTTGACCACCGCGTTGTAGTAGTCGTCGCCGCCGGCATCGACCGGGGCGGTGCGGTAGAGCGATGAGCGCGCCAGCACCGTGATGCCGACCTGCTGGGCCAGACACACGATGGCGTCCTTGATGGCCTGGCGGGCATCGCCAAGATTGGCCCCGATGCCGATGAAGGCAAGCGTCATTTAGGTTTCCTCCGGCTGGCCGGGGCCGGCATGTGCTGCCTCGCCCGCGTCCGTGTCGCTCCGGGAAGACACTTTATCCGATTTCCGCGGACCGCGCCGGCGGCGCTTCTTGCGTGCCGGGCCTTCGCCCTCGGCGCCCTGGCCACCCTGACTGCCATGACCACCTTGACCACCGGGGCCGCGCGCGCTGCGTACCGCGTCGATCAGGTCCTCGCGCTCGCCCGGGTCGGCGTCCTGGAAGTCCTGCCACCAGGCGGCCAGTTCCTCGGGCAGCTCGCCCGACTGGCAGCGCAGGTGCAGGAAGTCAAAGCCGGCACGGAAGCGCGGCGACTCCAGCAGGCGGAACGGCATGCGGCCCACGCGCTTTTCAAAGCGCGGCTGCATGCCCCAGATATCGCGCATGTCGGTGACGAAGCGGCGCTGGATCGCCAGCTGGCCGGTCTGCTTTTCCAGCACCATGTCCATGGCGGTGTTCAGCGCGGCAATGGCGTGCTCGCCCTCTTCGCGCAGCCTGGTCCAGCGCTGCAGCACGTGGTGCCACAGCAGCGCGGCGAACAGGAAGCCCGGCGAGACCGGCTTGCCGGCCTGCACGCGGCGGTCGGTGTTGTCCAGCGCCAGCTGCACGAAGCGCTGGCCCATGGGCTGCTCCAGCGCCACGTCCAGCAGCGGCAGCAGGCCCTGGTGCAGGCCTGCCTTGCGCAGCTCCTGCAGCGAGGCCCAGGCGTGGCCGGACATCAGCAGCTTGAGCATCTCGTCGAACAGGCGCGCGCTGGGCACGTTGTGGATCAGCGACGCCAGGCCGGCGATCGGGTGGCGCGTGGCCTCGTCGATGTCGAAGCCGGTCTTGGCGGCGAAGCGCACCACGCGCAGCATCCGGATCGGGTCTTCGCGGTAGCGCGTGACCGGGTCGCCGATCATGCGCAGCGTGCGCGCGCGGATGTCTTCCATGCCGTGATGGTAGTCATGCACGGTCTGCGCGGCCGGGTCGTAGTACATCGCGTTGATGGTGAAGTCGCGGCGTTCCGCGTCTTCGGCCTGCGAGCCCCACACGTTGTCGCGCAGCACCCGGCCCGAGGCATCGATCGCATGGGTCTTGCTGTCGAGCTCGGCGCGCTTGAGGCGGCGGCCTTCGGGCAGGGTCTCGCTGGCGATGGCGTCGACCAGCGCGCGGAAGGTCGAGACCTCGATGATTTCCTGCTCGCGCCCGCCGTAGAAGGTCACGTGCACGATCTGGAAGCGCCTGCCGATGATGCGCGAGCGCCGGAACAGCGCCTGCACCTGGTCGGGCGTGGCGTTGGTCGCGACGTCGAAATCCTTGGGCTTGATGCCGAGCAGCAGGTCGCGCACCGCGCCGCCCACGATGTAGGCCTGGTAGCCGGCCTGCTGCAGCGTGGAGGTGACCTTGACGGCATTGCGCGACAGCAGCGCGGGGTCGATCTGGTGTTCGTCGGCGCCGACGATGCGCGGCGTATGGGCGCGGCCGGTGCGGCGCAGCTTGGGGCTGGGTTTGCCCAGCAGCCGGGTAATGAGCTTCTTGATCACGTCAGAACAGATCCATGATGCGCCAGCCTGCCGCGGCGGCGTGGTGGCGCAGGCGATCGTCCGGGTTGGTGGCGATCGGCTCGGAGACTTTTTCCAGCAAGGGCAGGTCGTTGGCCGAGTCGCTGTAGAAGGTGGTCGTTTCGAAGTGGTCCCACTGCGCGCCCTGGCTCCTGAGCCAGGATTCGACGCGGGTGATCTTGCCTTCGCGGAAGCTGGGCACGCCGTGGACCTCGCCGGTGAACTGGCTTTCCGGCTTGCCGTCGATGGTGGCGGGCTCGGTGGCGATCAGGTGCTTGATGCCGAAGGCCGCGGCGATCGGCGCGGTGACAAAGCTGTTGGTGGCGGTCACCACGGCGCACAGGTCGCCGGCTTCCAGGTGCTTGTAGACCAGCGCGCGCGCCTGCGGCGTGATCACCGGGTCGATCACCTCGTGCATGAAGCGCACCCGCATGGCATCGAGCCGGTCGCGCGGGTTGGCCGCCAGCGGCGCCAGCGCAAAGCGCAGGAAGGCCTGGATATCGAGGGTGCCGGCCTTGTAGTGGCCGTAGAACTCGTCGTTCTTCTGCCGGTAGGTTTCCTCGTCGACGACGCCCAGGCGGACCAGGAAGCGGCCCCATTCATGGTCGCTGTCGGTCGGGATCAGGGTGTGGTCGAGGTCAAAGAGTGCCAGATTCATGGGCGGCGATTTTACCTTAAGGCGAGAGGTCGGGCGGGCAGGCAGGCAGGCGCCGGGGCCGCATTGGGTGCGGTATGGGCGCCGATCCGGCGCTAATCCCGGAATTCAGCAAACATTTCACGCAGCAGCGGCAGCGTCACAGGGCGCTTGCGTTCCAGCGAGTAGGTGTCGAGCGCGTCCAGCAGCGCCATCAGGCTGGGCATGTCGCGGTAATGCCGCGTCACCAGCCAGTGCGTGATCTCCGGCGACAGCTGCAGGCCGCGCTCGCGTGCCGCATGCAGCACAGCGGCCTTCTTGTCGTCGTCCGACAGCGGCGCGACCTGGTACACCAGGCCCCAGCCCAGGCGCGTGCGCAGGTCTTCGCGCACCGGCATCGCGCGCGGGGCCAGGCCGCCGGCCACCACCAGCGCGGTGCGCACGTGGGCGCGCACCTCGTTGTAGAGCGAAAACACCGCGATCTGGCGCGCTTCATCCAGCAGCTCGACGTCATCGACGGTGTAGAGGTGGCACCACGGGTCGAACAGGAAGTCCGACAGCGGGTGGTGCGGGCTCAGGTAGCGGCTGCGGATGCCGTGCTGCGGCCCGGCCTCGCATAGCGCGTGCAGCAGGTGGGTACGGCCGCAGCCGACCTCGCCCCACAGGTAGACCAGCCGGTCGCTGGCGTGCTCCTGGGCGAGCGCGGCGGGCAGTTCGCGCAGGCGCTGCACCGCCTCGCGGTTGGATGCCACCACGAAATTCTCGAAGGTCGAAGGCGGCGGGCTGCCCAGCTCGAGCGACAGTTGCTTGGGACGCGGGGACATGACGTATGGCTAACTTGCGGGTGTGGGCAGCAGTGAGGCAGCCGTTATTTTCGGTACAGGTCGCTGGCCAGGTAAACCCGCCGCAGCTGCCGCGCGCCGACCAGCAGCACGGCACAGGTCGGCAGCGCCAGCAGCACGCCGAAGAAGCCGAACAGCTGGCCGAAGGCGAGCAGCGCGAAGATCACCACCAGCGGGTGCAGGCCGATGCGCTCGCCCACCAGGCGCGGCGTCAGGTAGAAGCTCTCGATAAACTGGCCGAAGCCGTAGACCACCGCCACCGCGGCCAGCCCGTACCAGTTGCCGAACTGCAGCAGCGCGGCCAGGATCGCCATGACCAGCCCGACACCAAAGCCAATATACGGGATAAACACCGCCAGTCCCGTGAAGACCCCGACCGGCACGCCGATATCGAAGCCGGCGATGGTCAGGCCGATCGAGTAGATCGCCGCCAGGATCACCATCACCAGGATCTGGCCGCGCAGGTATTGCGACAGCAGCGCGTCGGTCTCGTTGGTCAGTTCGCGCACCTTGGGCACCCAGCGGCGCGGCACCACGCCCTCGATGCGGCGCATCACCATGTGCCAGTCCATCATCAGGTAGAACATGACGATGGGCACGATAAAGACGATGCCGGCCACCGTGATCAGCGCCGAGCCCGACATCTTGACGTAGTTCAGCAACACCACCAGCAGGTCTTCCGGGCTGGCGGAGAAGCGGTCCGACAGCATGTTGCGCAGGCCCGGGAAGTCAAAGCGGATGCGCACGCCGAACTCCGCCAGCCGGGGCGAGACCACGGAGTTGAGCTTCTTCAGCAGGATCGGCAACTGTTCGCGGATCTGCGGGATCTCGCGTTGCAGCACCGCGATCGCCAGCAGTACCAGCATCACGCAGATCACCGTCAGCAGCAGGATCATCAGCGTCACGCCGACCGCGCGCGGCACCCGGCGGCGCTGCAGCCAGTCCACGCCCGGGTTGAGGATATAGGCGAAGATGAACGCGAACAGGAACGGCGTCAGCACCGGCGCCAGCGCGATGATGGCGGCGAACAGCGCGACGGCCACGACGACCCAGAGCAGGATACGCTTGGCCTCTTGGTTCAACAGCGGGGCATTCATCAATAGTTGGGGGGACGGGCGACTGCGCCGTTTGCGGCGGAATCTCGCCGGAAACTGGAAGCGGGGGGCCTCTATCCGTTAAAATTGCAATTCTACTGGACTCGCGCCCGCCTTCCGATGCCAAGCAACGGAAGCCGCAGTGGCCCGAGCGCCGGATTCCTCACTTTATTTCCTCCAGGACAAGCAGGTTCCCATGAGCGCATCCCCGACCGCCGGCCAGGCAGGCCTTTCCTACCGCGACGCCGGTGTTGATATCGATGCCGGCGACGCACTGGTCGACCGCATCAAGCCGTTTGCCAAGCGCACCATGCGCGAAGGCGTGATGGCGGGCATCGGCGGGTTCGGTGCGCTGTTCGAACTGTCGAAGAAGTTCCAGGAGCCGGTGCTGGTGTCGGGCACCGACGGCGTCGGCACCAAGCTCAAGCTTGCGTTCCAGCTCAACCGCCATGACACCGTCGGCCAGGACCTGGTCGCCATGAGCGTCAACGACATCCTGGTGCAGGGTGCCGAGCCGCTGTTCTTCCTCGACTACTTCGCCTGCGGCAAGCTGGACGTGGACACCGCCGCCACCGTGATCCAGGGCATCGCCCGCGGTTGCGAACTGGCCGGCTGCGCCCTGATCGGCGGCGAAACCGCCGAAATGCCCAGCATGTACCCGGACGGCGAATACGACCTGGCCGGCTTTGCCGTCGGTGCGGTCGAAAAGAAGAAGATCATCGACGGCAGCACCATCACCCCGGGCGACGTGGTGCTGGGCCTGGCTTCGTCGGGCGCGCACTCCAACGGTTACTCGCTGGTGCGCAAGATCATCGAAGTGGCCAAGCCGGACCTGAACGCCGACTTCCACGGCCAGCGCCTGCAGGACGCGATCATGGCGCCGACGCGCATCTACGTGAAGCCGCTGCTGTCGCTGATCGAAACCCTGCCGGTCAAGGGCATGGCCCATATCACCGGCGGCGGCCTGACCGAGAATGTGCCGCGCGTGCTGGCGCAGGACGTCACCGCCGTGCTCAAGCGCGATGCCTGGACGCTGCCGCCGCTGTTCCAGTGGCTGCAAGCGCAGGGCCGCGTGGCCGACGACGAAATGCACCGCGTGTTCAACTGCGGCATCGGCATGGTCGTGATCGTGGCCAAGGAAGATGCTGAGCGCGCTATTCGCCACCTGCAAGCGGCCGGCGAGGCCGTGTGGCAGATCGGTGAGATCCGCGAACGCGCCGAGGGCGAGGCGCAGACCATCGTGGTCTGACGACACCGAAGCCTTCCGGCAAGAACGGCGCATGCCTTAGGGCATGCGCTTTTTTTTTTCGTCCAGCGTACGGCTCATCAGGGTTTACCCAAAGCCTCACACCCGCTTTGTGCCCTGCGCTGCCCGAGTCCCGTTTTCGTGCATCGCACCAAAATCCAGCATGCATCTGCACCAAGTCTGACAAACAATATTTTGCTTGATTGTATGGCGGTTTATCGCCTAATGTACTGAGCAAAGACGCGGCACACGTATGCCGCGTCCGGAGACAACGCCTCCGCGCGATGCCGGCAACCACCGGCGGCGCAGGGCGCAGGCCAGGACCATTGGAGGATCCACCATGCAAGCAGTCAGCATCGACGCAGCGGCAAAAGGCGCGTCGGCCCAGAAGCAGTCCGTCGCGCGCGTCGCCGGGGCCAGCCTCGCCGGCACCACGCTCGAGTTCTACGACCACTTCATCTACGGATCGGCCGCCGCGCTGGTCTTCCCCAAGCTGTTCTTCCCGCAGAGCGACCCGCTGACCGCGACGCTGCTGTCCTTTGCCAGCTACGGCGTGGCCTTCGTGGCGCGGCCGCTGGGCGCGGCGATCTTCGGCCATTTCGGCGACAAGATGGGCCGCAAGTCCATCCTGATCATTACGCTGCTGATGATGGGCCTGGCCACCTTCGGTATCGGCCTGCTGCCGACCTATGCCGCCGCGGGCGCGCTGGCACCGGTGCTGCTGGTGCTGCTGCGCGTGGTGCAGGGCCTGGCGCTGGGCGGCGAATGGGGCGGGGCGGCGATCATGGTCAACGAGCTCGACCCTGAAGGGAAACGGCGCGGCATCCTCGGCAGCCTGGTGCAGCTCGCCGCGCCGATCGGCCTGCTGCTCGCCAACGGCGTATTCGCGCTGGTGACCTGGCAGGTCTCGGAAGAAGCCTTCCTGAGCTGGGGCTGGCGCGTACCGTTCCTGCTGTCGGCGCTGCTGGTGGGCGTCGGGCTCTACATCCGCTCCAACGTGCGTGAATCCGGCATGTTTGAGAAGCTGGAGGAATCCCACGCCGAAGCGCGCGCGCCGATCATGGAAGTGCTGCGCAACTACAAGAAGCAGCTGCTGATCGCCTTCGGCGCGCGGCTGGGCGGCGACATCGCCTTCTATGTGTTCACCCTGTTCCTGCTGTACTTCGTGCCGACCAAGCTGGGCCTGCCCAAGAGCATCGCGCTCAATGCCGTGCTGCTGGGTGCGGTGGCGCAGATCCTGTTCATCCCGGTGGCCGGTTACCTGGCCGACCGCATCGGGCGCCGCCCGGTGCTGATGATCGGCGGCATCGGCGGTGCGGTGTGGGCCTTTGTCTTCTTCACGCTGGTCAAGACCGGCAGCCCGGCTTTGATCATGCTGGCCTCGTTCGTCGGCATGGTGCTGGTGTCGTTCATGTTCTCGCCGCTGGCGTCGTTCCTGCCGGAGCTGTTTGCCACCCGGGTGCGCGTGACCGGTGCCTCGCTCGGCTTCCAGTTCGCTGGTGTGTTCGGCGGCGCGCTGGCCCCGCTGATCGCGGTGGGCCTGCTCGACCGCTTCGGCAGCACCGCGCCCGTTGCGCTGTACCTGGCGGCGGTGTGCGCGCTGATCGCAATCGCCGCGGCGGCCGCGCGGGAAACCAATCGCATGCACCTGTCCGACGCGGACCGCTGAATGCGGACCAAGGCGAGCGGCAGCAACAATCTTCTCGTGAGCAGTATCGTGAAACAGTTCGACCTGATCATCCGCAACGGCACCGTGGTGACCGCCAGCGACACCATGCAGTGCGATATCGGCATCGCCGGCGGCCGCATCGTGCAACTCGGCCACGACCTGGGCGAGGCCGCGCAGACCATCGACGCCAGCGGCAAGCTGGTCTTGCCGGGCGGCGTCGATGCGCACTGCCACCTGGACCAGCCGATGCCGGACGGCCTCAGGATGGCTGATGACTTCCGCACCGGCTCGGTGTCGGCGGCCTGCGGCGGAACCACTACCGTGATCCCGTTCGCCGCGCAGGAGAAGGGCCATTCGCTGCGCGCGGCGGTGAACGACTACCACCAGCGCGCCGATGGCAAGGCTGTGGTCGACTACGCCTTCCACCTGATCGTGGCCGATCCTACCGAAGCGGTGCTGCAGGACGAACTGCCGGGGCTGATCCGCGAGGGCTATTCGTCGTTCAAGGTCTACATGACCTACGACGACCTCAAGCTGAACGACCGCGAGATCCTTGAGGTGCTGTCGGTGGCGCGCCAGGAGGGCGCGCTGGTGATGGTGCACGCCGAGAATTCGGACTGCATCGCCTGGCTGACCGAGAAGCTGGAAGCGGCGGGCAACACCGCGCCGAAGTTTCACGCGCTGGCCCGGCCGATGGCGATCGAGCGCGAGGCCACGCACCGCGCCATCACCTTCTCCGAACTGGTCGACGTGCCGATCCTGATCGTCCATGTATCGGGCAAGGAAGCGGTCGAGCAGATCCGCTGGGCGCGCAACCGCGGCATGAAGATCTTTGCCGAGACCTGCCCGCAATACCTGTTCCTGACCGCCGACGACCTCGATCAGCCCGGCTACCACGGCGCCAAGTGCGTGTGCAGCCCGCCGCCGCGCGACCGCAGCAACCAGGAAGTGATCTGGGACGGCCTGGCCGACGGCCTCTTCACCATCTTCTCGTCCGACCATGCACCGTTCCGCTACGAAGACGCGCAGGGCAAGAAGCCTGGCGGCAAGGAAGTCCCGTTCCAGTACATCCCCAACGGCATTCCCGGCCTGGAAACGCGGCTGCCGCTGCTGTTCTCGGCTGGCGTGGTGGGCGGCCGCATCTCGGTCAACCAGTTCGTCGCGCTGACCTCGACCAACCCCGCCAAGCTCTACGGCCTGCATCCGCGCAAGGGCACCATCGCCATCGGCGCCGATGCCGACCTGGCGATCTGGGATCCGCAGCGTGAGGTGACGATCCGCAACGCCGACCTGCATCATGCTGTCGACTACACCCCGTATGAAGGCCTGCGCGTGACCGGCTGGCCGGTGACCACGCTGGTGCGCGGCAAGGTCGTGGCGCATGAGGGCGAGGTGCTGGCCGAGGCCGGCCACGGCCAGTTCCTGCCGTGCGGCCTGCCGGAGATGGCCAGGCCGCGCTATCGCACCTCGGGTGGCAGCCTGTGACGGCAGCCTTGCCTATGCTTTGACTGAAACGACTGACATGGAACTGACCAACCGCCTGGACGCCACCGCTATCGCGGCCCGCGTCGCCGCCGGCCGCCTCGATCCCGCCGAGGTGGTCGCCGCCTTCCAGGCCCGCATCGCGGCGCGCAATGACCAGCTCAACGCCGTGTTCGAGCAGCGCCAGGAACTGGTCGATGCCGACCTGGCGCAGCTGCGCGCGCGCCTGGCGCAGGGCGAGCGCCCGTTGCTGGCGGGCGTGCCGGTGATCGTCAAGGACGTGATCTGGAGCCAGGGCCGCCGCGTCACGCAGGGCTCGCAGCTGTACCGCGACTTCATTGCGCCCGCCGACGCGATTGCGGTCGAGCGCCTGCGCCAGGCCGGCGCGATCGTGCTCGGCATGGGCAATACCTCGGAGTTCGCCTGCAAGGGCCTGACCACCAACAAGGTCTACGGGCTGACGCGCCATCCGCTCGATGCCACGCTGACCGCGGGCGGCTCGTCTGGCGGCTGCGCGGTGGCGGTGGCGGCCGGCATGGCGCCGCTGGCGCTGGGCACCGACGGCGGCGGTTCCAGCCGGCGCCCGCCCGCGCATGCCGGCGTGGTCGGCTTCAAGCCTTCCTACGGCGCGATTCCCGATTCGGTCGGCTTTCCCCATGCCTTCAATGGCATCCAGGTGATTGCGCCGATCACGCGCACGGTGGCTGACGCCGAGCTGATGTTCGAGGCGCTGGCCGGCGCCGATCCGCGCGATCCCGATACGCTGGGCTTCTCGCTTGGCGCCGCGCGCCCGCTGCATACGCTGAAGATCGCGGTCAGCCCGCGCCTGGGCCTGGACACCCCGGTCGACGACGATGTCGCGCAGGCCTTCGAACAGGCCGTGGCCCGGCTGCAGGCCGCGGGCCTGACCATCGAGCGTGCCGACCCGGCCTGGCCGAAGGGCGCCGACGAGGCCGCGCTGATGCCGCTGCAGCATGTCGGCCTGGCCAATCTCTACGGCGAGGCCTGGCGCCGCGACCCGGAGCTGTTCGATCCCGACGTGGCGCGCCAGATCGAGCGCGGGCTGGCCTGGAGCGGCGCCGACGTGGCCCGCGCGCGCGAAGCCAGCCACCAGATCGCGCTGGCCATGGCCGGGTTCTTTACCGGCTATGACCTGCTGCTGTGCCCGACCACCCCGTGCGTGGCGTGGCGCAACGACCGGCTCGGGCCGGAGCGGATCGGCGGCGTGGCGGTGGAGCCGCGCGCCCATGCGGTGTTCACGCCCTTCTTCAACCATGCGCTGGCGCCGGCCATTTCGGTGCCCTGCGGCCATGGCCGCGACGGGCTGCCGGCGGGCCTGCAGATCGCCGGCCCGCGCGGTGCCGACCGCAACGTGCTGGCCGCGGCCAGGCTGGCCGAAAGCGTGCTGGCGCCGTTGCTCAACCCTGCCGGATAACGTCATGCGAATCCTTGTCCTGAATCCGAACACCAGCGCAGGCATCACCGCGCGGCTGATGGCCGCTGCCACCGAGGCCGCGGCCGCCGGCACCGAGCTGGTGCCGCTGACCGCCAGCCGCGGCGTGCCCTATATCGCCACGCGCGCCGAGGCGCAGATCGGCGGTGCCATCGCGCTCGAGATGCTGGCCGAGCACCATGGCCAGTTCGACGCGGCCATCATCGCGGCCTTCGGCGACCCCGGCCTGATGGGCGCGCGCGAACTGTTCGACCTGCCGGTGGTGGGCATGGCCGAGGCGGCGATGCTGTCGGCCTGCATGCTGGGCCGGCGCTTTGCCATCGTGACCTTTGCGCGGGCGCTGGGGCCCTGGTATGAGGAGTGCGTGGACATGCATGGCCTGCGCGGCCGGCTGGCCGGCATCCGCATGCTCGATGGCAGCTTTGCCTCGGTGTCGGACGTGCAGGAAGAGAAGGAAGCCGTGCTGGTGGAACTGGCCAACCGCGCCGTGGCGGAGGATGAAGCCGATGTGGTGATCCTGGCCGGCGCGCCGCTGGCCGGCCTGGCCGCGCGCGTGCGCGACCGCATTCCGGTGCCGGTGGTCGACCAGATGGCCGCCGCCGTCAAGCAGGCCGAGGCGCTGGTCGCGCTGCAGCCGCGCAAGGCCACAGCGGGCACGTTCCGCCGCCCGGATGCCAAGCCCACGCTGGGTTTGCCTGCGGCGCTGGCGGCGCGCATCGAGCACCGCTAAGCCGCCTCGCCGCCGATGACGCCGCGGCTCAGACCGCGGCGAACACCGCTTCCAGATCGACCTTTTCCTCGGCCGGCAGCTCCAGCCGCAGCGTGCTTTCGACATGGCCGAGGTGCTCCGCCATCAGCCGCGCGGCGCGCTCGCCGTCGCCGGCTTCCAGTGCATCGACGATGTCGTCGTGTTCATGGTGCGGGCACGACGGCACGCCCGGCGCGTCATAGAGCGCGATGATCAGGCAGGTCAGCGAGCACAGCTCGCGCATGTACTTGCCCAGGTACTGGTTGCCGGTCATTTCCGCCAGCTTGCAGTGGAACTCGCCCGACAGCCGGATGATGGCGCGGCGGTCGTTGCTGTCGCGCGCCTGTGCTTCCTGGCGCGTGGTTTCGCGCAGCGCGCGCACACCCGGCGCGCCGATGGCGCCGGCCAGGTCGCGCACCAGCGCGGGTTCCAGCAGGTGGCGTGAATGCAGCACCTGGCGCGCTTCGGCCACGCTCGGGCTGGAGACGAAGGTGCCGCGGTTGGGATGCACCGTCAGCACGCCTTCATGCGCCAGCTTGGCAAAGGCCAGCCGCACCTTGGTGCGGCTCACGCCGAACACGCCGCCCAGCTTTTCCTCGACCAGCTTGGTGCCCGGCGGCAGCCGGTGCTCCCAGATCGCGGTCAGGATGCGGTCGGCGATGGCCTCGACCGACGCGCCGCGCGCACTGTCCGCGTCGGTCTCATTGATACCGTCGGTGGCGGGCAGGTCGGCTTTGGTTCGTGGCATGGTGGTTGGCGTTGGCGGCCGGAAAAAAGACAGTCGATGTCGTTATTGTATGGCGGCTCGCCATCAAGTGTATAACAGCGGCGTCGGGCCGGTTGCCGTTCTTACTGCGCGCCGAGCTTGTCCAGCGCCTCGCCGGTCACGCGGCAGATGCGCCAGTCAGGAAGCACGTCGGCGCCCATGGCCTGGTAGAAGTCGATCGACGGCTGGTTCCAGTCCAGCACCGACCATTCGAAGCGGCCACAGCCGCGCTCGACCGCCAGCGCCGCGAGGTGCTTGAGCAGCGCCTTGCCCAGGCCGTGGCCGCGCCAGGCCGGATCGACATAGAGGTCTTCCAGGTACAGGCCGGGCCTGGCCAGGAAGGTCGAGAAATTGTGGAAGAAGAGGGCAAAGCCGACGGCTTGCCGGCCGCCATCGGTGCCGACTTCGACCAGCACCGCTTCGGCATGCGGCGTGGCGCGGAACAGTGCATCCTGGATCTTCTGCGGCGTGGCTTCGACGATATGCGTCAGCTTTTCGTATTCGGCCAGCGCCAGGATCAGGTTGAACAGCGTCTCGCTGTCGGCGGCGGTGGCGGGGCGGAGCGTGAAGGCGGGCTTGGACATGCTGGGTCGGCTCTCCGGAAAACAGGGATTCGGAATTATCGCCTGTGCGTCACTTGCCGCGCCAGCTTGCATGCAATCGGGTCAGTGCCCGAAGTCCGCCAGCTTGCGCACCTGGTCGACATACCCGGGCGCCAGGCAATCCACCACCAGCCGCTCGGGCGTGCTGCGCAGCCAGGTCAGCTGGCGCTTGCACAGCTGGCGCGTGGCGGCGATGCCGCGCTCGCGCATGGTGGCAAAGTCTGCGTCGCCGTCGAGGTACTCCCATACCTGCCGGTAGCCGACGCAGCGGATCGACGGCAAGCCCGGATGCAGGTCGCCGCGCCGGCGCAGCCGCTCGACTTCCTCGATAAAGCCGTTGGCCAGCATCGCGTCATAACGCTGCGCGATGCGCGCGTGCAGCGCCAGGCGGTCCGATGGCTCCAGCGCAATCACGCGGAAGCGCTGGTCCGCCGCGCCGGCAAAGGTGCGCCCCTCGGCCTGGCGCGCCAGCAGCGCCGACATCGGCTGGCCGGACAGGCGATGGATCTCCAGCGCGCGCTGGATGCGCTGCGCGTCATTGGGCGCGAGCCGCGCCGCGGTGACCGGGTCGACCTCGGCCAGCATCGCATGCAGCGCCGGCCAGCCGCGCTCGGCGGCAAGCTGGTCGAGCTCCGCGCGCAGCGCGGCATCGGCCTGGGGCAGGTCATTGAGCCCCTGCGTCAGGGCCTTGTAGTAGAGCATGGTGCCGCCGACGATCAGCGGCACATGGCCGCGCGCGCGGATCTGTGCGATCAGCCGTTCGGCATCGGTGACGAACTGCGCCGCGGAGTAGCTGTCGGCCGGGTCGATGATGTCGATCAGGTGGTGCGGCGCGGCTGCAAGTTCTTCGCGCGTGGGCTTGGCGGTGCCAATATCCATCTCGCGGTACACCAGCGCCGAATCCAGGCTGATGATCTCCACCGGCGCGTCGGCCGCCAGTGCCAGCGCAGCCGCGGTCTTGCCCGAGGCGGTGGGGCCGAGCAGGCAGACCACGGGCGGATGCGTGGCGGAATCGTGGGGTACGGCGGACATCGGAAACCTTGGATGAGTCGTGCGGGCGAGCGGCTTACTGCCCGCGCAGGAACAGCCGGTCCAGCTCGGTCACGGTCAGTTGCACCCAGGTCGGGCGGCCGTGGTTGCACTGGTCGGCGCGCTCGGTCTGCTCCATCTGGCGCAAGAGCGCGTTCATTTCCTCGAGCGTGAGCTTGCGGTTGGCGCGCACCGCGCTGTGGCAGGCGAGGGTGGCCAGCAGTTCGTTGCGGCGCTCGGCCAGCACGCGCGAGCCGCCATAGGCATGCAGGTCGCGCAGCACGTCGCGCGCCAGCGCTTCGGCATCGGCCTGCTGCAGCAGCGCCGGCACCGCGCGCACCGCGAGAGTGGTGGGCGACACCGGGGCGATATCGAAGCCCAGCAGCGTCAGCGTCTCCTGGTGTTCTTCGGCCACGCCGATCTCGACCGGGCTGCCGGGCAGCGTGACCGGGATCAGCAGCGGCTGCACCGCCAGGTCGCGCGCGTCCAGGCCGGCCTTGATCTGCTCGTACAGGATGCGTTCGTGCGCGGCATGCATGTCCACCAGCACCAGCCCGCGCGCGTTCTGTGCCAGCACATAGATGCCATGCAGCTGGGCGATGGCGTAGCCGAGCGGGTGGTCGTCGGGGGCGTCGGCAGGATCGGCAAAGCCGGCGCGCGCCGCCGGCGGCAGCCGGTCCAGCAGGCCGGGCGGGTCGTCGGCGCGTGCCGCCTGGGCGTCGGCCAGCCAGGCCGGCGGCTGCGCCGGGGTGCCGGGCATGGCGCCATAGGGCCGCGCCGCCGGTGCGGCGGCATCGCGCACCATGCCCAGGTAGGCCTGGCGTGGCTGGGCGATGCCGAGTTCGGTCTGGCGTGCCGCGGAATAATTGATCCACTGGCCGCCGCCACCACTGCCGCCGCCATAGCCTGGCCGTGCGCCGGCCGCCGGGGTCGCGCCGCCAGGCGGCAGGGTGATCTCGCCGTCGGCGTCGGTATGCAGGCTGTCGCCGTTCCCGCCGGCCTGCCGCGCCAGGCAGCGCTGCACCGCGTGGTAGACGAACTGGTGCACGGCGCGCGATTCACGGAAGCGCACTTCGATCTTCGACGGATGCACGTTGACGTCGACCATCTCCGGCGGCAGGTCCAGGCACAGCACATAGGACGGGAAGCGGTCGCCGTGCAGCACGTCCTGGTAGGCGCTGCGCACCGCGTGGTTGAGCAGCTTGTCGCGCACGAAGCGGCCGTTGACAAAGAAGTACTGCTGGTCCGGCCGCCCGCGCGAGGCGGTGGGCAGCCCGGCAAAGCCATACAGGTGCAGCGTGTCGGCCTCTTCGTCCAGTGGCAGGCGGGCGCGGGCAAAGTCATTGCCCAGCACCTGCGCGGTGCGGGTGGCGACGTCGCCGGCATTCCAGTGCTCCAGCGGCTTGCCGTTGTGGTGGACCGAGATGGTCACGTCGGGCCGCGCCAGCGCCACGCGCCGCACCATCTCCAGGCAGTGCCCCAGCTCGGTTTGCTCCGATTTGAGGAACTTTCGGCGCGCTGGCGTGTTGAAGTAGAGGTGCTGCACGTCGACGGTGGTGCCGACCCCGCCCGAGGCAGGCTGCACCGTGCCGGTATCGGCGCTGACCTGGGTGGCATGGGCATCGGCCGCGGTGCGGCTGGTCAGGGCCAGCTGGGACACCGAGGCGATCGAGGCCAGGGCCTCGCCGCGGAAGCCCAGCGTCAGCACCGATTCCAGTTCGTCGAGCGACGCAATCTTGCTGGTGGCGTGGCGCATCAGCGCGACCGGCAACTCTGCCGCAGGGATGCCGCAGCCGTTGTCCGTGATGACGATGCGCCGCACGCCGCCTTCTTCCAACCGGATGCCGAGCTGCGTGGCGCCGGCGTCGAGCGCGTTTTCCAGCAACTCCTTGACCACCGAGGCCGGTCGTTCCACCACTTCGCCGGCGGCGATCTGGCTGATGAGCTGGTCCGGCAGCGGCCGGATCGGGCGCGGCTGCTGGGTGGTGCGCAGGGCGGTGCTGGAGGCGGAGGCAGGCATCCGGCGATTATACGTGGACGCCCGCACGGAGTCGGACGCGCAAAGGCGCCGCAGGTGACGGATTGGCGCGGCGGCTCTTGTATGATTCAGGCCAAGGCGGCCCAGGCCGCATCGGACAGAACGCAGTCAACCAAACCATCAACGGGGAACGACTTGGATCTCGCTTTGCAGCTCATCGACATGCTGGTGCATGTCGACAAATACCTCGGCACGGTCATCGACCAGTACGGCCACTGGGTCTATGCCATCCTGTTCCTGATCGTCTTTGCCGAAACCGGTCTGGTGGTCCTTCCATTCCTGCCGGGCGACTCGCTGCTGTTTATCGCGGGCGCCTTCTGCGCAACCGGCGCCATGAACGAGTGGGCACTGATCGGCCTGCTGCTGGTGGCGGCGATTTCCGGCAATACCGTCAACTACCTGGTGGGCAGCTGGATCGGGCCCAAGGTGTTCGACCACCAGTGGCGCTTCCTGGACCAGGATGCGCTGCGCCGCACCCATGACTTCTATGAGCGGCACGGCGGCAAGACGCTGGTGATGGCGCGCTTCGTGCCGATCGTGCGCACCTTCGCCCCGTTCGTGGCGGGCGTGTCGCAGATGACCTTTGCGCGCTTCCAGATGTTCAACGTGGTCGGCGCCGTGGCCTGGGTGGTCGGCCTGGTCTTTGCCGGCTACTTCTTCGGCAACCTGCCGTTCATCCGCCAGTACCTGAACCTGATCGTGCTGGCCGGCATCGGCGCGGCCGTGGTGCCGCTGGTGCTGGGCGGGCTGTGGAAGCTGGTGCGCGGCAACCGCCGCCGGCCCACGCGCGTGGAGCGCTGAGCCAGTGAGGGGCCGCGCAGCCTTCGCGCCCCTTTTTCACTATGAAGCGGGTTCTTAGTTGAGGCTGCGGCTCATCATCCGCAGCGCCGGCATGCGCTCGCGGATCTGGCCGATATCGGCCGCATCGGGCCGGGCCAGCACATAGGCTTCCAGGTCGGCCAGCGCGGGTCGGAAGCACTCCAGGTTGGCGTACGCCAGCCCCCGGTCGCGCACTTCCTCGATCGAACCCGGCAGCAGGATCACCAGCCGGTTCTGCACCGCCAGTAGCCGCTGCCAGCGCGACTCCTGCAGGTAGATTGCCTTCAGGTTGCGCAGCATGCGCGCGACGATCTCGCGGTGGCTGGCCGCGCGCAGGAACAGGCCCAGCGGCACCTGGCTGGCATCGCTGATGCCTTCGCGCTCCAGGTACGGATCCAGCATTTCCTGCAGCCGTTCCTTCGACAGGGTCTCGCCGGTGAGCGGGTCCAGGATCACCTCGCCGGCAGGAATCGTCATGCGCAGCAGGAAATGGTTGGGGAACGACACGCCCTTGAGCGGCAGGCCGATCTGCTGGCCCAGCTCCATGAACAGCACCGCAAGCGAGATCGGGATGCCGCGCCGCTGGCGCAGCACCACGTTCAGGTAGGAGTTGTCGGGGTCGTAGTAGTCGTTCGCGTTCGGGCCGAAACCCAGGTCGCGATAAAAGAAATGGTTCAGCAGGCGCAGCCGCTGGATCGCGGGGGTGCCTTCGGCGATCCGGCGCTTCAGGCGCAGCGCCAGCACGTCCAGCGCCGCAAGCTCGGCCTGCAGGTCCAGGTCGGGGTAGGCGTCCTGCGCGATGGACAGCGCGGTTTCGGTCAGCGGGATGCCGTTTTCGTCAGCCACGAGGCTGGCGAAATAATCCAGGACTTTGGTGGATGTCATGTCGGTTTCCCGGTGCAGCCGCCGGCACCGCGCGCAGCGTGGGTCACCATTGCCGGCTCGTTAGGTGGCCCATGCGTTGGCAGATTCGCTGGCCCATCAGCCGGCGCGGCGCCTGAAGGCAGAGTAGCGCAGTCCCATGAGCCACAGTGTACCGAAGTAGACCACCGCTGCAAGTACCAGGCACGAAGCCAGCAGCGCGATGCGCAGCAGCGGCGTCGCGCCCAGTCCGATCCAGTCGAAGTTGCGCGCGAACCAGAGCAGCATGCCGGACAGCAGCAGCACCGAGGCGCACAACTGCGCCAGGAACAGCCACCAGCCCGGCGCCGGCCGGTACAGGCCGCGCCGGCGCAGGCCGAAGAACAGCAGCAGCGCGTTGATGGTGGCGCCGGCGCTGATCGACAGCGCCAGCCCGGCATGGCCGATCCACGGCACGAACGCATAGTTGCAGGCCTGCGTGATCACCAGCACCAGCAGTGCGATCTTCACCGGCGTGCGGATATCCTGGCGCGCATAGAAGCCGGGCGCCAGGATCTTGATCGAAATCAGCCCCATCAGGCCGACGCCGTACGAGACCAGCGCCTGGCGCGTCATCTCGACCGCGTGGGCGTCGAACTTGCCATAGTTGAACAGCACGGCGGTCAGCGGCGCGCCGAACACGAACAGCCCCACCGCGCAGGGCACCGCCAGCAGGAAGGTCAGGCGCAGGCCCCAGTCGAGCAGGCTCGAGTACTCGGCATGGTCGCCCGAGGCGTTGGCCTTGGACAGGCTCGGCAGCAGGATCGTCCCCAGCGCCACGCCCAGCAGCGCGGTCGGGAATTCCATCAGCCGGTCGGCATAGGTCAGGTAAGAGACGCTGCCCGCGGCCAGCCGCGAGGCGATATTGGTATTGATGATCTGGCTGATCTGCGCCACCGACACGGCCAGCAGCGCCGGCCCCATCTGCCGCAGGATGCGGCGCACGCCGGGATCGGACCACGCCGCGCGCAGGTTGAAGCTCAGCCGCGGCATCACGCCCAGGCGCCGCAGCGCCGGCACCTGGATCGCCAGCTGCAGCACGCCGCCGACCAGCACGCCCCACGCCTGCGCGTAGATCGGCTGGTCCATGTGCGGGCCGACGAACAGGGCCGCGATGATCAGGCACAGGTTGAGCAGCACCGGCGTGAAGGCCGGCACCGCGAACTTGCGCCAGGTATTGAGGATGCCGGACGCCAGCGCCACCAGCGAGATCAGGCCGATATACGGGAACATCACCCGCGTCATGAACACGGCCGCGGTATACGTTTCGCTTTGCCCGCGGAAGCCGGTGGCGACCGCGGTCATCACCAGCGGTGCCCCGATCACGCCAAGCAGGGACACGCCCATCAGCACCCAGGTCATGACCGTGGCGACGGCGTCGATCAGTGCCTTGGTCGGCTCGTTGCCGCGCTTGGTGTGGTATTCGCCGAGGATCGGCACGAAGGCCTGCGAGAACGCGCCTTCGCCGAAAATGCGGCGCAGCAGGTTGGGAATGCGGAAGGCCACGTTGAACGCGTCGGTCATCTCCGACGCGCCGAAGGCGCGGGCGATCAGGATCTCGCGCACGAGGCCGGTGACGCGCGAGAGCATCGTCAGGCTGCTGATGGTGGCGAGCGCTTTGAGCAGGTTCAAGGTGCGGGTCGGTGCGGGACGGTGGATCGGTGCGGGCGCACCGCATGTCGGGGACGCCACTGAGACGCGGTCCGGGCGATAAAGTTGCCGGCGCGCCACGTGCCCCGGCACAATGTGGCGCTTATTATACGGATCGGCCCGGCGCCCGCCCGGCCTGAGCTGGCAAAGTGTCCGCCGTGTTGCTTTGTGCGCCGGCATCTGTGTATAATTGCCGATTCACAAGGACAGTTGCGTTCCGGATTCGTGTGTCAGTGCATCCCGGGTCGCTCGATATGACTTAATTGTTGTGTCCCCCGCGGCACGCATCTGAATTCAGGATATTTTTACATGGCAAATTCCGCACAAGCTCGCAAGCGCGCCCGCCAGGCCGTTGCCCAGAACGCTCACAACTCCAGCCTGCGTTCGCGTCTGCGCACCGCCGTCAAGGCCGTCCGCAAGGCCATCGACGCTGGCGACAAGGCCGCTGCCGCCGAGATCTTCAAGAACTCGCAAGCCGTGATCGACAGCATTGCCGACAAGAAGATCGTGCACAAGAACAAGGCTGCACGTCACAAGTCGCGCCTGTCGGCCGCCATCAAGTCGATGGCTGCCTGATCGCTGCCCGGGCCGCCCCGGCGGTCCAGCAGAGGCGGGTGCCCAGGCATCCGCCAACAAAAAAGCTCGTCATCCGACGAGCTTTTTTGCTTTCCGGCGCCAGGCCGGCAGGCTTATTCCAGCGAACAGGCTTCAACCAGCTGCAGGTTGTTGTCGCGCGCAAAATTGAGCACGAAATCCAGCGCCTTGGGTTCAATGTCGCGCAGCCGCACGTCCACCACCACGCATTTGACATTGCCGGCGAAGATCGGCCGCACGTAAGGGGAGTAGGTCAGGCGCGGGTCGCCGCTGTCGCCCTCGGGGCGGAACTGCGCCATCACGCCGCACAGCCGTTCGGCCCAGTCGCTCGGGCGGAAGGTCTTGCCTTCCTTGGTAATGCCTTGGATAAAGAATTCGCGAACGTTGGGGTTCATGAGGCTGGACACTGCGGGTGAGGCGGACGACTCGACGGTAAACCCGCTGGACGGGCGCCCGTTTGACGCGGCCGGGGCGCGTTTGGTTCGCGCTGGTTCCAGCCGGAAGGCGGGGCGTCGGTGTCTTGCGGGGGCACTTTTGATGCCGGCGGCGGGCAGCGGCATGGGTATGCCGGGCCCCGCGTGAATCAGCGGGTATTATATCTTATATAAGAGTTGCGCATAAGGGCGAATCCTGTCGGGAACCTGTCAGCGGGCCCGGGCAAGTGCAGGGCGCAAGTCCGTGCCGGGTTGTCCCGGACTCGCCAAAGCAGAAATAATCCCTTATGATTCTTGCAGTTAAATTGCGTATGCGACGCGAAAGGCGGCTCCGCGGCGCGCTTGAGTCATGAACACTTCGTGACGGCGCGTCCCCACCGAGCCGCCTTCTTTGTTTTATGAGCTCAACCCCGATCAAGCATTACCTCCAGTTCAGCGACTTCACTCCCGACGAGTATGAGTACCTGCTGGATCGCGCGCGGATCCTGAAGGCCAAGTTCAAGAACTACGAGACCTGGCACCCGCTGCACGACCGCACGCTGGCCATGATCTTCGAGAAGAATTCCACGCGTACGCGCCTGTCGTTCGAAGCCGGCATCCACCAGCTCGGCGGCCACGCGGTGTTCCTGAACACGCGCGACTCGCAACTGGGCCGCGGCGAGCCGATCGAGGATGCGGCGCAGGTGATCTCGCGCATGGTCGACATCATCATGATCCGCACTTTCGGCCAGGACATCATCGAGCGCTTTGCCGCGCATTCGCGCGTGCCGGTGATCAACGGCCTGACCAACGAATACCACCCGTGCCAGGTGCTGGCCGACGTCTTCACCTACATCGAGCAGCGCGGCAGCATCCGCGGCAAGACCGTGGCGTGGATCGGCGATGCCAACAACATGGCCTACACCTGGATCCAGGCCGCCGAGCGGCTGGGCTTCACCTTCCATTTCTCGGCGCCGCCGGGCTACCAGCTCGATCCGGCCATGGTGCCGGCGTCGGCAGCCGGCCTGGTCAAGGTCTTCGACGATCCGCTCACGGCCTGCCAGGGCGCCAGCCTGGTCACCACCGATGTCTGGACCAGCATGGGCTTCGAGGCCGAGAACGACGCCCGCAAGCGCGCCTTCAAGGATTGGATGGTCACCACCCCGATGATGGACCGCGCCGAGCCCGACGCGCTCTTCATGCACTGCCTGCCGGCGCACCGCGGCGAGGAAGTCGAGGCCGCCGTGATCGACGGTCCCAAGAGCGTGGTCTGGGAAGAGGCCGAGAACCGCCTGCACGTGCAGAAGGCGCTGATGGAATACCTGCTCTGCGGCCGCTACTGAACCAGCGCGGCGCGGGGGTGAACAGGGAGGGGCCGCGATGGCCCCTCTTTTTACGTCTTTCGTACAGAAACCCAAGGAGATGGAAGTGAGCCAGTTCGACAACGTGTCGGTCGTCAAGAAAGCCAACCTGTACTTTGACGGCAAGTGCGTCAGCCACACCGTGCTGTTCCCGGACGGCACCCGCAAGACGCTGGGCGTGATCTTCCCGGCCGCGCTGACCTTCAACACCGGCGCGCCCGAGATCATGGAAATCAACGCCGGCACCTGCCGCGTGCGCCTGGCCGGTTCGGAAGACTGGCAGACCTATGGCGCAGGCCAGCAGTTCAGCGTGCCGGGCAACAGCAGCTTCGATATCGAGGTGCAGGAAACGCTGGACTACGTCTGCCACTTCGCGTGACAGGCGCGGCGGGCCGGTCCTGGCCCGCCTGCTTTACAGCACTACCGGCTCCGGTTCGATGCGCACGCCAAAGCGCGCCTGCACCGCATCGGCGATACGGTTGGCCAGTGCCAGCAGCATCGCGCCGGTGCCGCCGCCGTGGTGCACCAGCACCAGCGCCTGCTTGCCGTAGACGCCCACCGGCCCATCGGTTACGCCCTTGAAGCCGCAGCGGTCGATCAGCCAGCCGGCGGCCAGCTTGTACGAGCCGTCCGGCTGCGCATAGCTGACCAGGTCCGGGTTGGCCTGCAGCAGCGCGTCGCGCTGCGCGGCGCTGACCAGCGGATTCTTGAAGAAGCTGCCCGCATTGCCCAGCTGCGCCGGGTCGGGCAGCTTGCGCGAACGGATCGCGACCACGGTGTCGCGAATCGTGCCCGCATCGGGCGCGGCCCGGCCATCGAGTTCGCGCGCCAGCTCCCCGTACGACAGCACCGGTTGCCACGCCTTGGGCAGGCTCAGCGTCACCGCCGTGATGATGTAGCGGCTGGCGCCGGCGCGCTTGAACAGGCTGTCGCGGTAGCCGAAGCCGCAGGCCCGCAGGTCCAGCCACACGAATGCGCCGGTGTGGCGGTCATAGGCGCGCACGCCTTCGAAGCGCTCGCGCAGTTCCACCCCGTAGGCGCCGATGTTCTGGATCGGCGCGGCGCCCGCGGTACCGGGGATCAGCGCCAGGTTTTCCAGGCCGGGCATGCCGTCGGCGATGGTGCGGTTGACCAGCGCGTTCCAGTTCTCGCCGGCGCCGGCGGTGACCAGCCAGGCATCGCCAGTCTCCTCCGGGTGGTAGCCGGGGATTTCCATCAGCAGCACCAGCGCGTCCAGGTCGCCGGTCAGCACCACATTGCTGCCGCCGCCCAGGACCACCAGCGGCAGGCCGTCGGCACGCGGGTCGGCCAGGGCCGCGGTCAGGTCGCCTTCGCTGCGCACATGCACCGCAAAGCGCGCGCGCGCGTCGAATCCGAATGTATTGTGGCGACGCAGGGGATAGAATTCGTGGAAATCTGCCATGCAAGGGAAAGGTGACGCGGCCGCCGCTGGAGGGCAAGCGACCCGGAACTGCGAGGTAGGCTGGATTATACGGAAAGCGCCGTGCGCGGCCGGCTTCCGGGCATACGGATCACAAGGAGAATGCAATGCCGTCGTTTGATGTAGTGTGCGAAGCGAACATGGTCGAGGTGAAGAACGCCGTCGAGCAGGCCAACAAGGAAATCTCGACGCGCTTCGATTTCAAGGGCTCGGACGCCCGGGTCGAGCACAAGGAAAATGAACTGACTGCCTTTGCCGACGATGATTTCAAGCTGAGCCAGGTCAAGGATGTGCTGATCAACAAGATGGCCAAGCGCAACGTGGACGTGCGCTTCCTGGACTACGGCAAGATCGACAAGATCAGCGGCGACAAGGTCAAGCAGGTGATCACGATCAAGAAGGGCGTGACCGGCGACCTGTCCAAGAAGATCGTGCGCATCATCAAGGACAGCAAGATCAAGGTGCAGGCCAGCATCCAGGGCGATGCGGTGCGCGTGTCGGGCGCCAAGCGCGACGACCTGCAAAGCGTGATGGCGATGCTGCGCAAGGACGTGTCCGAGGCGCCGCTGGACTTCAACAACTTCCGCGACTGATTCTTGCCCTCCGCGCCGGCGCTCCTGCCGGCGCCGCCTGGCGCTGCCGCACTCAGCGAGGCTGCGGCAGTCCGCCGATTTTCGCGCCGGCCTTGATGCCTTTCTGCGCGAACCATCCCTTGTTCATTTCCAGCGCATAGCGGATCGCCGCCTTCGGGCAATGGTTGCTCTCCGTGCGCGGCGCCATGTCCTCGATATTGACGATGGTGCCGTCATCGGCCAGGAAGGCGATCGACAGCGGCAGCTCGGTGTTGCGCATCCAGAAGCAGTGGCCCGCCTTCTGCTCGAACACGAACAGCATGCCGGCGTTGGGGGCCATGGTCGTGCGGTACATCAGCCCCTGTTCGCGCGCTGCCGGCGTGGCGGCAACCTCGGCCTGGATCGCAAACATGCCCGCGGTGAGCGGCACCACCGGCAGCGCGGCCTGCGCGTGCGCGATCCCGGCGCTCAGCGCGAGCAGGCCGGCAATCGAGGAGCATCGTGACAACAGCGTGTTGGACAGGAAGGGCATGGTGTTCAGTCTGAAATGGCGCGGGCAGCAGCCGCAAGCATAGCGCACGCGCGCCGTGCCGATGTGCGGCGGGCGGTACGTCGCGCATCACGAGCAATCGCGGCAACAAAAAAGGCAGGCGCCTGGCGGCAGCCTGCCTTCTCTTTCCTGCCTCGCGAGCGCACGGGGCAGGGAGGGGCGCCAGCGATTACTGGGCAGCCGGGGCCGAAGCGGCGGGGGCAGCCTTCTTCTTGCTGTGCTTCTTGTGGGTGGTCTTCTTCTTGGTCGTGGTCTTCGGGGCTTCCTTGGTGGCCGCGGGCGCTGCAGCGTCGGCGGCAGCAGGTGCCGAAGCCTGGGCGAAGGCGCCGGTGGCGAACAGGCCAACAACCAGAGCAGCGATCAGTTTTTTCATGACGTATTACCTCGAAGGATGAGAACAGTCGGAAAGATTGACGCGTGATAGGACGTGTCCCCGACAAGAACGAGGCGGCGGTCGCCAGCGTTGACCCGCGACTTGTTAGTTTTTGTAACGAGAACGCCGCTTGGTGTCGTTCGCCTGTCTGGTCTTCGAGACATGGGATCGCGGTGCCGGCTCCTGGCGCATGTGCGGTGCTGCCGGTGCCAGTCCCAGTTGCGCGGGCAACACCTCGCAGCAGGCCCCGGGCGCGAGGCCGAGCGCCCGCAGGTCGAGCGGGCCGATCCCGACGCGCACCAGCCGCAATGTGGGAAAGCCGACCGCGGCGGTCATGCGGCGCACCTGCCGGTTCTTGCCCTCGCGGATCTTCAGCTCCAGCCACGCGGTCGGGATCGCCGCGCGAAAGCGCACTGGCGGCTGGCGCGGCCACAGCCAGTCTGGTGCCTCGATCGCGCGTACCCTGGCCGGCTGCGTGACGAAGTCGCCCAGGTCTACCCCGGCGCGCAGCCGGGCCAGCGCGGCGGCATCCGGAATGCCTTCGACCTGTGCCAGGTAGGTCTTCTCCAGCTTGTGGCGCGGGTCGGCGATGCGGGCCTGCAGCGCGCCGTCGTCGGTCAGCAGCAGCAGGCCCTCGCTGTCGGCATCGAGCCGCCCGGCCGGGTAGACGCCGGGCACGCTCACGCACGCGGCCAGCGTCGGGCGCGTCGGGTGTTCCGAGAACTGGCTCATGGTGCCAAACGGCTTGTTCAGGGCAATCAGGGTCATGGGGCGCAAGTATGCCCCAGCGGCGCGCCGGGCCGGGAGATCGAAGGATCTGGGGTCCGGCCCGATTGGCGGATGATGAAAAATTGCTGCATAATACGAAATTAGTCTTGTGTCTTATATAAGACTGAAGGCAGCCCAGGGTGGCGCAAGGGTGATGCAATGCAGCACGGGCGCGCGGTAAGGCCCGCTACAATGCCACAGCGCCATCTCCCCGAATCTCGCCGACCGGCCACGAACCGGCGGCAGTCACAACCGTTCCGTACTGGAGACGTCATGTACCAACATATCAAGGTTCCGGCCGGCGAAAAGATCACGGTCAACCAGGACTTTTCGCTGAATGTCCCGGACAATCCGATCATTCCTTACATCGAAGGCGACGGTACGGGCCTCGATATCACCCCGGTGATGATCAAGGTGGTCGATGCGGCCGTGGCCAAGGCCTATGGCGGCAAGCGCAAGATCGCCTGGATGGAGATCTACGCCGGCGAGAAGTCGACCAAGGTCTACGGCCCGGACGTGTGGCTGCCGGACGAAACCCTGGAGGTGCTCAAGGACTATGTGGTCTCGATCAAGGGCCCGCTGACCACGCCGGTGGGCGGCGGCATCCGCTCGCTGAACGTGGCGCTGCGCCAGCAGCTGGACCTGTACGTCTGCCTGCGCCCGGTGCGCTACTTTAAGGGCGTGCCCTCGCCGGTGCGTGAACCGGAAAAGACCGACATGGTGATCTTCCGCGAGAACTCGGAGGACATCTACGCCGGCATCGAATGGGCGGCCGAGAGCGAGCAGGCGAAGAAGCTCATTAAGTTCCTGCAGGACGAGATGGGCGTCAAGAAGATCCGCTTCCCGGCGACCTCGGGCATCGGCATCAAGCCGGTCTCGCGCGAGGGCACCGAGCGCCTGGTGCGCAAGGCGATCCAGTACGCCATCGACAACGACAAGCCGTCGGTGACGCTGGTGCACAAGGGCAACATCATGAAGTTCACCGAAGGTGGCTTCCGTGACTGGGGCTACGAACTGGCGCAAAAGGAATTCGGCGCCGAGCTGGTCGACGGCGGCCCGTGGTGCAAGTTCAAGAACCCGAAGACCGGCAAGGACATCGTGGTCAAGGACGCCATTGCCGACGCCTTCCTGCAGCAGATCCTGCTGCGTCCGGCCGAATACTCGGTGATCGCCACGCTGAACCTGAACGGCGACTATGTCTCCGACGCGCTGGCCGCGCAAGTCGGCGGCATCGGCATCGCCCCGGGTGCCAACATGTCTGACTCGGTCGCCATGTTCGAGGCCACCCATGGCACCGCGCCGAAGTACGCCGGCAAGGACTACGTCAACCCGGGCTCCGAAATCCTGTCGGCCGAAATGATGCTGCGTCACATGGGCTGGACCGAAGCCGCGGACCTGATCATCTCGTCGATGGAGAAGTCGATCCTGTCCAAGAAGGTGACGTATGACTTCGCCCGCCTGCTGGAAGGCGCGACGCAGGTGTCGTGCTCGGGCTTTGGCCAGGTGATGATCGACAATATGTAAGCACGGACTCCCGCTGCGGCGGGCGACCTGCCAAGGAAAACCCCGGTGCTGTCTGGTCGGCGCCGGGGTTTTTTCTTGCCCCGGGCGCCAGTGTTGCCTAGAACGTCAGGGGTTGGACTGACGGGCCTGGCGGCCCGAGGAGACAGGCATGGACGATCCCTTCCGCCGCACCGCGTTCGGTGCGGCCCTCTTCTACAAGGACCCGCTGGCGGCCCTGGACTGGCTGGAGCGCGCCTTCGGCTTTGAGCGGGTCATGGTGATCCGCGACCAGCAGGACCAACTGGTGCATTCTGAAATGCGTTTCGGCGACAGCTACCTGATGGTGGGCAGCGAGTGGGCAGACTTTACCGCCAGCCCGGCCTCGATCGGGGGCAAGAATACCCAGACCCTGCACGTGCACCTGCAGGAAGGGCTGGACCAGCATTGCGAGCGCGCCCGCGCCGCCGGGGCCGTGATCCTGCGCGAGCCGCAGGACGAGTTCTACGGCGACCGGACCTATACGGCCCGGGACGCGGAGGGCCATGTCTGGACCTTCGGCCAGACTGTGCGCAAGGTCACCAGGGAAGAAGCCGAGCAGGCCAGCGGGCTCAAGATCGACGGCTGGGCCTGATGGCCCGGACCCCGGGGCCCAAGCAGAAAGCCCGGCGCAAGGCCGGGCTTTCGGTCGGATGTGGAGCGTGCAGCTGATCCGAGCCGGCACCCGCCGCGCCGCCGTGGCGGCAACGCGGGGCGCCGGCCTCGATCCCGTCCCGGGGGAGCTCCCCCCACATCCTGGTTGACCGCTCCGCGGCTCTGCGGCCGGGATGCGGTCGCGGCGCGCTTTAGCTGGCGTCCTGGATATTGGTGGCTTGCTTGCCCTTGGGGCCCTGGACCACCTCGAACGAGACGCGTTGACCTTCCTTCAGCGTCTTGAAGCCGGACATCTGGATAGCCGAAAAGTGCGCAAACAGTTCTTCTTCGCCCTCGTCCGGCTTGATGAACCCGAAGCCCTTGGCGTCATTGAACCATTTGACGATACCGCTTGCCATATACTCCCCCACGAAATAGCAGATTTCAAAGCGGGGAAGCCTTGCCAGCCAGACGGCACGGACTGCGGCGCCATGACCTGCCGCGTCCTGAGGTGCGGCCGGCGATGACGCGCGGCGAGGTGCAATCGCGTGGCGGCCAGTCTCGATGCTGACTCGCCGCCGCGGCGGCCGTGGCCTCCCTGCTCACGGATCACCTGCCTCGGCTGTTGCTTTGGCTCGTTGGCCGTCGACAGGTGTGCGAACGATTCTTCTGGCAAAGCAGGATACTGTCAAGTTGGCGGATTCCCCACTGCCAGCAGGGTGTGGCGGGAATGGGACGGCACCTGGTGGTACCTTGGCGGCATGCGCCAGGGCCGCCGTGTTTGCTGTCCCGCCCGCGCCGGCCACGTGCCTTGCAATGCCTCCCGCGTGAAATCCCGCGTCCTTCCACCACCGGAAACAGGTGGCCCGGCTCTTGAATCCGGCGCCTTTTCCCCAAATTGCAGAGTTGCGAGTAAGGGTTAGAATAAAGCCATGGCTACACGGCTTGCGAATGTCCCACAACGCGAAGCAGGCACCATCCTGGAGCGGAAAGAGCAGGCGCTTAAACCGCCCGCCATGTTCAAGGTGGTGCTGCTTAATGACGACTACACTCCGATGGAGTTTGTAGTGATGATCCTGCAGCAGTATTTCAGCAGGGACCGGGAAACGGCGACGCAGATCATGCTCACCGTGCACCGGGAAGGAAAGGGCGTCTGCGGTATCTACACCAGGGATATTGCAGCGACCAAGGTCGAGCTGGTGTCAACGCACGCGCGGCAGGCGGGGCATCCCCTGCAGTGCGTGATGGAGGAAGCATGATTGCGCAAGAATTGGAAGTGAGCCTGCATATGGCGTTTGTCGAAGCCAGGCAGGCACGCCACGAGTTCATTACCGTGGAGCACCTGCTGCTGGCATTGCTCGACAATCCCACGGCAGCGGAAGTCTTGCGCGCCTGCGCGGCCAATATAGAAGACCTGCGCACCAGCCTTAAGAACTTCATCGCGGATAACACGCCGGTAGTGCCGGGTACCGACGAGGTCGATACCCAGCCCACGCTCGGTTTCCAGCGCGTGATCCAGCGCGCGATCATGCACGTCCAGTCCACTTCCAACGGCAAGAAGGAAGTGACGGGTGCCAACGTGCTGGTCGCGATTTTCGGCGAGAAGGATTCGCACGCCGTCTATTACCTGCAGCAGCAGGGCGTGACGCGGCTGGA
The DNA here is from genome assembly GCF_058787075.1 of Cupriavidus sp. FW305-46. Classification (NCBI taxonomy): domain Bacteria; kingdom Pseudomonadati; phylum Pseudomonadota; class Betaproteobacteria; order Burkholderiales; family Burkholderiaceae; genus Cupriavidus; species Cupriavidus sp. FW305-46. The sequence continues at coordinate 126,040 of NZ_JBYSZI010000005.1, read as the reverse complement.
CGTGGTCAATTTCATCAGCCACGGCATCCGCAAGGACCAGTCCGAGCCCGCCAAGCATGGCGATGCCGCCGGCGAAGGCGAGGGCGGCGACGGCAAGGAAAGCCCGCTCGAGCAATACACCCAGAACCTGAACACGCTGGCCAAGGCCGGCAAGATCGACCCGCTGATCGGCCGCGAGAGCGAAGTCGAGCGGGTGGTCCAGGTGCTGTGCCGCCGGCGCAAGAACAACCCGCTGCTGGTGGGCGAGGCCGGCGTCGGCAAGACCGCGATCGCCGAGGGCCTGGCCTGGCGCATCACCAAGAACGAGGTGCCGGACATCCTGGAAAAGGCGACCGTCTACTCGCTCGACATGGGCGCGCTGCTGGCCGGCACCAAGTACCGCGGCGACTTCGAGCAGCGCCTGAAGGGCGTGCTGAAGTCGCTCAAGGACAATCCGAACGCGATCCTGTTCATCGACGAGATCCACACGCTGATCGGCGCGGGCGCTGCCTCGGGCGGGACGCTGGACGCCAGCAACCTGCTCAAGCCGGCGCTGTCGTCGGGCCAGCTCAAGTGCATCGGCGCGACCACCTTCACGGAATATCGCGGCATCTTCGAGAAGGACGCGGCGCTGTCGCGGCGCTTCCAGAAGATCGACGTGGTCGAGCCTTCGGTCGACCAGACCGTGCAGATCCTGCGCGGCCTGAAGTCGCGCTTCGAGGAGCACCACGGCGTCAAGTACGCGGCCTCGGCACTGACCGCGGCGGCGGAGCTGTCGGCCCGCTTCATTACTGACCGCCACCTGCCCGACAAGGCGATCGACGTGATCGACGAAGCCGGCGCGGCGCAGCGCATCCTGCCGAAGTCCAAGCAGAAGAAGACCATCGGCAAGGGCGAGATCGAGGACATCGTCTCGCGCATCGCGCGCATCCCGCCGCAGAGCGTGAACCAGGACGACCGCAGCAAGCTGCAGACGCTGGACCGCGACCTGAAGTCGGTGGTGTTCGGCCAGGATCCGGCGATCGAGGCACTGGCCTCGGCGATCAAGATGTCGCGCGCCGGCCTGGGCAAGACCGACAAGCCGATTGGCTCGTTCCTGTTCTCCGGCCCCACGGGCGTGGGCAAGACCGAGGTCGCCAAGCAACTCGCCTTCATCATGGGCATCGAGCTGCTGCGCTTCGACATGTCCGAGTACATGGAACGGCACGCGGTGAGCCGCCTGATCGGCGCGCCGCCGGGATACGTCGGCTTTGACCAGGGCGGCCTGCTGACCGAGGCCGTCACCAAGAAGCCGCACTGCGTGCTGCTGCTGGATGAAATCGAGAAGGCGCATCCGGATATCTTCAATATCCTGCTGCAGGTGATGGACCATGGTTCGCTGACCGACAACAACGGCCGGCGCGCCGACTTCCGCAACGTGATCATCATCATGACTACCAACGCGGGGGCGGAGACCATGAACCGCGCCACCATCGGCTTCACCAGTTCGCGCGAGCAGGGCGACGAGATGGCTGACATCAAGCGCATGTTCACGCCGGAGTTCCGCAACCGGCTGGATGCCATGATCAGCTTCCGCTCGCTGGACGAGGAAATCATCCTGCGCGTGGTCGACAAGTTCCTGATGCAGCTGGAAGAGCAGCTGCACGAGAAGAAGGTGGAAGCCAGCTTTACCGAGAAGCTGCGCAAGTTCCTGGCGCACAAGGGGTTCGATCCGCTGATGGGCGCGCGCCCGATGCAGCGCCTGATCCAGGACATGATCCGCAAGGCCCTGGCCGACGAACTGCTGTTCGGCAGGCTGGTTTCGGGCGGCAAGGTGGTGGTGGACCTGGACGAGCAGGACCAGATCAAGCTCGATTTCTCCGAGATCGAGCCGGAACCGCCCGAGGCGCCCGAGGAACAGCGCGCAGAAGCCTGAGCGGTTATCGGCCGCGTTGCCAGCAACGTGGCCGGTCATCGGGCAAAATACGGGGGCGGCAGTCATGCCGCCCCTTTTCTTTTTGTCCCGGCGGTCGCCGGCCATGCCCGTCGGGGCACGGGTTTGCGGCCGCAGCTGGCCGCGCAACCGGCCAGGAATCCAGCCTGAAAACCCTGATGTCCTCTGCCGAACGCACGCGGCGCCGCCGCCTGCTGCTCAAGATCCTGCCGCTGGGCGCCATGCCCGTCCCGATGCTCCACGCCGCTGCCGCCACCGGCGCCGAACCGCTGGCGGGCAACCGCCCGATCGCGCTGGTGCTGCCGTTCCCGCCAGGCGGGAGCGTCGACATCGTGGCCCGGCAGCTGCAGCCCGGGCTGAAGGCGGCGCTGGGGCAGACCGTGGTGGTCGACAACAAGCCGGGCGCGGGCGGCCTGATCGCATCGAGCACCGTGGCGCGCGCGAAGCCGGACGGCACCACCCTGTTGATGGCCTTCGACACCCACGCCATCAACCCTTTCGCCTACAAGCAGCTGCCCTACGACACCTTCCGCGATTTCTCGCCAATCTCGCAGCTGGTGCGCTTTCCGCTGGTGATTGCCGCCAATCCCGCGCTGCCCGTGGCCAATGTGCGCGAGCTGGTGGCGCTGGCCAAGGCCAGGCCCGAAGGCGTGCGCTATGCCTCGTCCGGCATCGGCAGCCTGAACCAGCTGGCGGCCGAGGCGCTGGCGACCGAAGCTGGCGTGCGTATGCTGCATGTGCCCTACAAGGGCGGCGGGCCGGCCGTGCAGGCGGTGCTGTCGAACGAGGTCGATATTTTCTTCAGCAGCTATGCCGCGGTGCAGGCGCACGTGGCCGCACGCACCATCAAGGTGCTGGGCGTGACCGGCACCAGCCGGCTGCGCCAGCTGCCCCAGGTGCCGACGGTGGCCGAGCAGGGGCTCAAGGGCTTCGAGGCCTACTCCTGGATCGGCGTGTTCGGCCCGGCCGGCCTGCCGGCATCCACGGTCACGCGCATTCACGACGCGCTGGTCGAATCGCTGCGCCAGCCGCGCGTGGTCGATGCGCTGGCCGCGCAGGGCTTCGAGATCGTGGGCGGCAGCCCGGCCGACCTCGGCAACCTGGTGCGCCGCGAGCATGACAAATGGCAGGCCGTGGCGCACAAGGCCAATATCCAGTTCGAATGACGATGTCCGGCGCCGGTGCGCCGTGAAACCGAGAGGATGCCGATGGCAACGCAAGCGGAAATGTTCGACCACGCCGTGGTGGTGTGCCCAGACCTCGATGCCGGGGCCCAGGCCTGGCGCCGGCTCGGCTTTACGCTGACGCCGCGCGGCTACCACACGCTCGGCTCGCAGAACCACTGCATCATGCTGCGGCGGGACTACCTTGAGCTGCTGCACGTGACCGCGCCCAGCCCCAACCGCCAGTACTACTGGGATGCGCAGGCGCATGGCGGCGGCTGCGCGGCGATGTCGTGCAAGAGCGCCGACGCCTTTGCCACCGCGGCACGGCTGCGTGCGGCGGGCTGGCACACCTCGGACCCGATCGAGTTCTCGCGTCCGGTGCGGCTGGATGACGGCAGCGAGCACCCGGCCACCTTCCGCGTGACCGCGCTCGACGATGCGCCGGGCGCGCGCTACTTCGTCTGCGAGCACCGTACGCCCGAACTGCTGTGGCGGCCCGAATGGACCCGCCATGCCAACGGCGCGCACAGCATCGCCACCATGTTCCTGGTGGTGGCGCCCGCGCTGGTGGACGCCGCCGCGCGCGCCTACGCGGAGCTGACCGGCGGCGAGCTGACGCAGCTGAGCGAACATGTCTGCAGCCTGGCGCTGGACGATGCCACGCTGGTGGTCAGCACGCCGCAGGCGCTGGCTTCGGCCACCGGCACCGCGCATATCCGGCGCGAGGGGCCGGGCTACGCGGCGATCCGCCTGCGCACCAATGACCTGGCGGCCGCGCGTGCCGGCTGGCGCGAACAGGCTGTGCCGACCCACGACCTGGGCCCGCGCGAGACCCTGGTGCTGGCGGATGCCGCCAGCGGCGTGGCGCTGCTGTTCGAGCAGCAGGGCTGAAATGCAAACTGGCGCCCCGCGGGGCGCCAGTGTCTTGTGCGGCCAGAGGCTGCGTCAGGCGCTGGCCTTGGCGTGATGCACGCCGGTCGAGCCAAAGCCGCCCGCGCCGCGTTCGCTGTCTTCGCTGAATTCTGCCACCGTCGAAAACAGCGGCCGCAGCACCGGCACGAACATCATCTGCGCGATGCGCTCGCCCGGCTGGATCACGATCGGCTCGGTGCCGGGCGCGTTGCGGTTCCACACGCTGACCATGATCTGGCCCTGGTAGTCGGCATCGATCACGCCGATCGAATTGCCCAGCACCAGGCCCTTCTTGTGGCCCAGGCCCGAGCGCGGGACGATGGTCGCGGCCATGTACGGGTTGCCCATGTGCACGGCGATGCCGGCCGGCACCAGTTGCGCGGGCGTGCCCGGTGCGATCGATACCGGGGCGTCGACGCAGGCATGGAGGTCGATGGCTGCGGCCATTTCGCTCTGGTAGGCGGGCAGGCCCCATTCATTCAGGCGCGCATCGAGCACCTTGATTTCGACGGTCGGGTTCAGTGGCTGGGTCATGGGAATCCTGGGGGAAATCGGTTCAACGGAATAGGTGGCAGCCGCGCATGATACCGGACGCGCGCCCGCCATCAGGGCCGTGCGCGCCCCGGCAGGCGCTGGCCGATCGCCGCCACCAGCTGGCGCGCCAGCGACAGCTTGTCGGCGCGCGGCAGCCGCGTCATGCCGGCGGCGTCGAACAGCACGATCTCGTTGTCGTCCAGGCCGAAGGTATGGTGGCCGATATTGCCGACCAGCAGCGGCACGCCCTTGCGCTGGCGTTTCTGCTCGCCGTACTGCTCCAGGTTCTCGCTCTCGGCGGCAAAGCCGACGCAGTAGGGGGCGTCGGCCCGCGCCGCGACCGTGGCCAGGATGTCGGGGTTCTGCACGAACTGCAGCGTGGGGGTGTCGGTATCGTTGGCCTTCTTCAGCTTCTGCTGCGCGACTTCAGCCGGGCGCCAGTCCGCCACCGCGGCCACGGCGACAAAGACATCCACGCCGTGCAGCTGCGCGATCGCCGCGTCATGCATCTGCTGCGCGCTGCGCACGTCGGTGCGGACCACGCCACGCGGGGTGGGCAGGCCGGTGGGGCCGGCCACCAGCAGCACCTCGGCGCCGGCCTCGCGCGCCGCGCGTGCGATCGAGAAGCCCATCTTGCCGGACGACAGGTTGGTGATGCCGCGCACCGGGTCGATCGCCTCGAAGGTCGGGCCGGCGGTGATCAGCACGCGCTTGCCTTGCAGCGGCTTGGGCTGGAAGAAGGCGATGATGTCGTCGAGCAGTTCTTCGGGCTCCAGCATGCGGCCGTCGCCGACCTCGCCGCAGGCCTGGTCGCCGCTGCCGGGGCCCAGGATCATCACGCCGTCGGCGCGCAGTTGCGCGGCGTTGCGCTGGGTGGCGGGGGCGGCCCACATCTGGCGGTTCATCGCCGGTGCCACCAGCAGCGGGCAGTCGCGCGCGATGCACAGGGTGCTGAGCAGGTCGTCGCACAGCCCGTTGGCCAGGCGCGCCATGAAATCGGTCGAGGCCGGGGCGATGACGATGGCATCGGCCTCGCGCGACAGGTCGATGTGCGCCATGTTGTTGTCGATGCGGGCATCCCACTGCGACAGGAAGACCGGCCGGCCGGACAGGGCCTGCATCGTCACCGGCGTGATGAAATGCGTCGCCGCCTCGGTCATGGCCACCTGCACGGTGGCGCCGGCCTTGGTCAGCAGGCGGACCAGTTCGGCCGACTTGTAGCAGGCGATGCCGCCGGTCAGGCCGAGAACGATGTGCTTGCCGCGCAAATCCATGGTGGGGAACCTGGCTGGGGAGAAAGGGAAATGATACCGGGGAAGCCGGCTGAGGGTTGGCTCCCCATTCCCGCACGGCGGGAGTGGGGCCGGGGGTGAGGGCGGGCGGTTCTGGTGGCGTGGTGCCTTGCTGAACCGCCCCTCACCCTAGCCTCTCCCCGCGAGGGGAGAGGGGAACACAATCAGGGCGCTCAGTGGCGCCGCACCCTGCGCAGCTCGTCCACGATCAGCAGCACCGCGCCGACCGTGATCGCGCAGTCGGCCACGTTGAAGGCCGGCCAGTGGTAGTTGCGCACATAGAAGTCCAGGAAATCGACCACGTGCCCGTAGGCCACGCGGTCGATCACATTGCCGACCGCGCCGCCCAGGATCAGCGACACCGCGAAGCAGAACAGCCGCTGGCCGGTGTGGCGATACAGCAGCCACACGATGAACGCGCCCACCACGATGCCCAGCCCGGTAAAGAACCAGCGCTGCCAGCCGCCGGCATCGGCCAGGAAGCTGAACGCCGCGCCCTTGTTGTAGACCAGCACCAGGTTGAAGAAGCCGGTCACCGGGCGCGATTCACCATAGGTGAAGGTGCGCACGATGACGATCTTGAAGAACTGGTCGAGCACCACCACCAGCAGTGCGAAGGCCATCCACAGCAGCGGGGTGGTGCTGGCGGCCTTGTTGTTGCGGCGTGCCGGGCGCGCGGAACGGGACGTGGTCGATGCCATCAGGCATGGCTCCTGTGTTCACCGGCGCCGAACAGGTTGCTGTCGCAGCGCCCGCAGAGGGTCGGATGGTCCGGGTTGTGGCCGACATCGGCGCGGTAGTGCCAGCAGCGCTCGCACTTGGCATGGGCCGACGGGGTCACCGTGACCAGCAGGTCGCCGGCCTCGGGCGCGTGCGTTACCTTGGCCGACGAGGTCAGCAGCACGAAGCGCAGGTCGTCGCCCAGGCTCTGCAGCGCTTCCAGCACCGGGCCGCCGGCCTGGATGGTCAGCTCGGCCTGCAGCGACGAGCCGATCTCGCCTTCCACGCGCACCGCTTCGAGCTGCTTGGTGACTTCGGCGCGCACTTCGCGCAGCGTGTGCCACTTCTGCAGCAGGTCGTCGGCGCCGTCGTCGACTTCCGGCACCGCGTAGTAGGTGCTGGTGAAGATGGTGTCGGTGTGCTCGGTGCCGTGGGCGAAGATCTGCCACGCTTCCTCGGCGGTGAACGACAGGAACGGCGCCATCCAGTGCAGCATCGCCTGGGTGATGTGGTACAGCGCGTTCTGCGCCGCGCGGCGGGCCTTGGAGTCCGGCGCGGTGGTGTACAGGCGGTCCTTCAGCACGTCGAGGTAGAAGCCGCCCAGGTCCTCGGAGCAGAAGGTCTGCAGCTTGGACACCACCGGGTGGAATTCATACGACTCGTAGTGCGACAGCACTTCCTTTTGCAGCTGCGCGGTCAGCGCCACGGCGTAGCGGTCGATCTCCAGCCATTCCGACGCCGGCAGGGCATGCCTGGCGTGGTCGTAGTCGGACAGGTTGGACAGCAGGAAGCGCAGCGTATTGCGGATGCGGCGGTAGCCTTCCACCACGCGCTTGAGGATCTCGTCCGAGATCGACAGCTCGCCGGAGTAGTCGGTCGAGGCCACCCACAAACGGATGATCTCGGCGCCCATCTTGTTCGAGATGTCCTGCGGCGACACGGTGTTGCCAATCGACTTGGACATCTTGCGGCCTTCGCCGTCGACGGTGAAGCCGTGCGTCAGCAGCGCCTTGTAGGGCGGCTTGCCGTACAGCATCGACGCGGTCAGCAGCGACGAGTGGAACCAGCCGCGGTGCTGGTCCGAGCCTTCCAGGTACAGGTCGGCGAGGCGGCCATCGGCTTCATCGGCGGACGGATCGTACAGGTCGTCGCGGTGCGAGCCGCGGATCACGGACCAGTGCGTGGTGCCGGAGTCGAACCACACGTCCAGCGTGTCGCGGTTCTTCTCGTACTGGCTGGCCTCATCGCCCAGCAGCTCGGCCGGGTCCAGCGTCTGCCAGGCCTCGATGCCGTGCTGCTCCACGCGCCTGGCCACTTCTTCCAGCAGCTGCGGCGTGCGCGGGTGCAGCGCGCCGGTTTCCTTGTGCAGGAAGAAGGCCATCGGCACGCCCCACTGGCGCTGGCGCGACAGCGTCCAGTCCGGCCGGTTGGCGATCATGTTGTGCAGGCGCTGCTTGCCCCAGGCCGGGAAGAACTCGGTGGCGTCGATGCCGGCCAGCGCGGTCTCGCGCAGGGTGGGGCCGGTCTTGCCGTTCTCGTCGGCCGGGTCCACGTCCATGCCCGCGAACCACTGCGAGGTGGCGCGGTAGATGATCGGCGTCTTGTGGCGCCAGCAATGCATGTAGCTGTGGGTGTACTTGTGCGAATTGAACAGGTTGCCCGAGGCCTGCAGCACCTCGACGATCTTCGGGTTGGCGTCCCAGATCGACAGCCCGCCAAAGAGCGGCAGCGTGCCGGCATAGACGCCGTTGCCCATCACCGGGCTGATGATGTCCGAATCGGCCATGCCGTGCGCCTTGCACGACTGGAAGTCTTCCACGCCGTAGGCCGGCGCCGAGTGCACGATGCCCGAGCCGGTATCGGTGGTGACGTAGTCGCCCAGGTAGACCGGCGACAGGCGGTCATAGCCCGCGTCCATCTTGGCCAGCGGGTGGTGGAAGCGGATTTCCGACAGTGCCGCGCCGGTGGTGGTGGCCACGACCTTGCCTTCCAGGCCGTAGACCTTGAGCTGCTCCTCGACGCGCTCGGTGGCCAGGATCAGGTAGCCGCGCGGGGTCTCGACCAGCGCGTATTCCACTTCCGGGTGCACGTTCAGCGCCTGGTTGCTCGGGATGGTCCACGGCGTGGTGGTCCAGATCACGATCCAGCCGGGCTTGCCGTCGAGCTGCTCGAAGGGCACCTTGAAGGCGTGCGCCAGCTTGTCGGCTTGCGCGAACGGGAAGCCCACGTCGATCGACAGGTCGACCTTGTCCTTGTATTCGACCTCGGCCTCGGCCAGCGCCGAGCCGCAGTCGAAGCACCAGTTCACCGGCTTCAGGCCGCGGAACACATAGCCCTTCTCCATGATCTTGCCGAGCGCGCGCAGTTCATCCGCCTCGTTGCTGTAGTTCATGGTCAGGTAGGGGTGGTCCCAGTCGCCGAGCACGCCCAGGCGTTCGAAATCCACCATCTGGCGCTTGATCTGCTCGGTGGCGTAGGCGCGCGCCTTGGCCTGGACCTCCTGCACCGGCAGGCCCTTGCCGAATTTCTTCTCGATCTGGATCTCGATCGGCATGCCGTGGCAGTCCCAGCCCGGCACGTAGACGGCGTCGAGCCCGGTCAGGCCGCGCGCCTTGATGATCATGTCCTTGAGCACCTTGTTGACGGCGTGGCCGATATGGATGTCGCCGTTGGCATACGGCGGGCCGTCATGCAGCACGAACTTCTTCGCGCCCTTGCGTGCCGCGCGGATCTTCTTGTAGAGCTGCTTGTCCTGCCACTGCTTGACCCACTGCGGCTCGCGCTTGGGCAGGTCGCCACGCATCGGGAAGGGCGTGTCGAGCAGGTTGACCGGATACTTGCTTTTCTCGGGCTTGGCGCGTTTGTCGTCAGACATTTCGATTCTCAGGGCAATTCGGGTTGGCGCGCGGGCGGCGGCAGGCCGGCGGGCGCGCGGAAAGACTGGGGCGGCGGCGTGCGTGCCGGGCCCGCGCCACTGGCGTGCGGGCGGGCGCCGGCCGCTACCTAATTCGGTCGGTGGCGGAGGTGGCGAAGTCGCGCCCGCCGCTGCCTTCGGCCGCGCCCGGGGCGGTCAGACCGAAGAAGGCGCGCGCATCGGCGCTGTCCTTGGCGATGGCGGCGGTGAGCTCGTCCAGGTTGTCAAAGCGCGCTTCGTCGCGCAGCTTCTTCATGAATTCAACCCGCACCAGCTTGCCGTACAGGTTCTCTTTGAAATCGAACAGGTGGACTTCCAGCAGCACCCGGCCGGCGTCCTCGATGGTGGGGCGCACGCCGATGCTGGCCACGCCCGGCAGGGGCTGGTCGGCGATGCCGTGCACCTGCACCACGAAGATGCCGCTGACTGCCGGCCGCTTGTGCGAGATGCGCAGGTTCAACGTCGGGAAGCCCAGGTCGCGGCCCAGCTTGCGGCCGTGGATCACGTGGCCGCTGATGGCATAGCCGTGGCCGAGCAGGCGCCGGGCATGCTCCAGGTCGCCGTCGGCCAGCGCCTGGCGCACCGCGGAGCTGGAGATGCGGATGCCGCCTTCGGACACCGATCCCATCTGCTCGACATCGAAGCCGTAGCGGCGCCCGGCTTCCTGCAGGTAGGTAAAGTCGCCGGCGCGCTTGGCGCCGAAGCGGAAGTCGTCGCCGACCAGCACCCAGCGCGCGTGCAGGCCATGCCAGAGCACGTTCTCGACGAACGCCTGCGGCGACTGGGCGGCAAAGTGGGCGTTGAAGTGTTCCACCACCACCCGGTCCACGCCGTTGCGGCGCAGGCTTTCCAGCTTGTCGCGCAGCAGCGCGATGCGGGTGGGGGCCTTGTCCGGGGTGAAGAACTCGCGCGGATGCGGCTCGAAGGTCATCACGCACAGCGGCAGGCCGCGTGCGTCGGCGGCTGCGCGCGCACGCGCGAGCAGCGACTGGTGGCCGCGATGCACACCGTCGAAATTGCCGATGGTGAGCGCGCAGGGCGCCCGGCTTTCGGCGTTGGGCAGGCCGCGGAAGACTTTCACGGGGACGGCGGGAAACGTTTCAGGTAAAGCGAGCATTATAAGGCGAATGGGTCCGCTTGCCGCTCCCGCCGCCCGCGGCCGGTGCCGCGCTGCTGTTTTTGTGCCGCAACCGGCCCTCGCGGCATGGCGCGATGCCGCAAAAGGCGGCATGATATGCCCCACTTCGGCTTCACTTCGGCGCTGGTACCTGCTGCCACCGACATCCGCCCATTCCAAGCCAGCCACACTTGAAAGCGCTGCCCAACCGGTTCTTTTCCCGGCTCCTGCCCCGAGTCCTGCCTCAGGCGACTGCCCAGCTCGACGTCGAGACGCGCGCCAAGCTGATGGCCATCGTGCACAAGAACTCGCCCACGGCGATCGTGGCCTCGGTGCTGCTGCCCGCGCTGACCACACTGGGATTCTGGAACGACGTGAGCCACTCGGCCTTGCTCGGCTGGTGCGCGGTGATGCTGCTGCTGACGGCCGGCGGCCTGTGGTTCTATGTCGGCTACCAGCGCGACCATGCCTCGATGAGCCGTTCCGCGCACACGCGCAAGTGGTGGAACAATATGCGCGCGGTTGCCTTCCTGACCGGTGTGACCTGGGGCAGCTCGGCGCTGCTGCATTTGTATACAGGCTCGTCGGTGTTCTCCAGCGTGCTGTACCTGCTGACCCTTGGGGTGCTGGCAGGCGGCGCGGTGTCGCAGGCGCCGGTGCCGTCGAACCTGGTCTATGCCGGCGTGCCGATCCTCGTGCCCAATATCCTGATGGCGGAATTCGCCTTCCCCGGCCATGGCGTCTATGTGCAGGTGCTGCTGGTGATCTATGGTCTGATGCTGTCGCGCCATGCCTTGCACCTGCAGGTCACGCTGGTGCGCGCCATCCAGCTCGAGGGCGACAGCCGCCGCCTGGCCAAGCAGTTCCAGGAGGAAAAGGAGCGCGCGCTGCATGCCAGCGAGGAGAAGTCGCGCTTCCTGGCTGCCGCGAGCCACGACCTGCGCCAGCCGGTGCATGCGCTGGTGATGCTGGTGGAGGCGCTGCGCGCGCGCAACCAGTCGTCGGCGCTGCATCCGCTGGTGGAGCAGGTGGCGGCGGGTACCCAGACCATCGACCTCTTGTTCCGTTCGCTGCTGGACCTGTCCAAGCTGGAAGGGCGCAAGGTGTTGCCGACGCTGGAGCCATGCGAGCTGGGTGCGCTGATCCGCGACGTGATGAGCCAGTTTGCCGCCGATGCGCGCGAAAGCGGCCTGACCCTGACCCCGCGCGTGCCCGACGAGCTGTACGCCATGGCCGAGCCGGTGCTGTTGCGCCGGGCCCTGTTCAACCTGGTGCAGAACGCGCTGCGCTACACCCCGCGCGGCGGCGTGCTGGTGACCGCGCGCCAGCGCCGCAAGCATGTGCGGCTGGAAGTCTGGGATACCGGCGCCGGCGTGACACCCGAGCACCTGCCCGACATCTTTTCGCCGTACTACCAGGTCCATAACCCGCAGCGCGACCCGTCGCAGGGCCTGGGCCTGGGGCTGGCCATCTTCAAGGAATGCGTGCGCCTGATGCGCGGCACCTATGGCGTGCGCTCGGTGCCGGGCAAGGGTTCGGTGTTCTGGTTCGCGCTGGCGACGGTGCCGGCCGAGACCGTGGCCAGCGTGCGCGAGATGCGCGCGATGGCGCAGGCGGAAGAGGCCAAGCCCGACCGCCTGCAGGGCACGGTGCTGGTGGTCGACGACGACAGCCAGATCCGCAAGGCCTGGATCGCGCTGATGGAGGCCTGGGGCATCCGCGTGGCCTGCGCCGCGCACGGCGCCGAGGCCGACAAGCTGTTTGCCAAGGGCCTGCGCCCCGACATCATCTTCTGCGACCTGCGCCTGCCCGGCAGCGAGAACGGACTGGATTTGCTCGAGCGCTGGCAGAACACGCAGCCGCAGGCGCGCAGCGCGCTGCTGACCGGCGACCTGAAATCCGCCGCGCTGGCGGCGGCGGAAGAGGCGGGATATTTCGTGCTGCCCAAGCCGGTGGACCCGGCTTCGCTGCGGCTGCTGCTGCGACGCTGGCTGCGGCCGGCCTAGGGCGGGGTGCCGGCCTGCGTTACTGGCGCAGGCGGAACCGCTCCATGCGCGACATCACCTGCATGCGCGTGCGCACGCCCAGGCGCTGCAGGATGGCCGACACGTGCTCCTTGACGGTGTTCTCGGTCAGCCCCAGGCGGCGCGCGATCACCTTGTTCGGCAGGCCTTCCAGCACCAGCGCCAGCACCGAGCCCTGGCGCGGCGTCAGGCCGAGCTCGGCCGGCGTGACCGGAATGCCGTGGGCGGGCCCGAACGACTGCGCGCGGCCGTTCAGGGCCTCATCGGTGGGGAAGGAGGTGTCGCCTGCCAGCACCTTGCGCACCGCGGCGGTGAAGGCATTGGCATCAAGGTGCTTGCCGACGAAGCCGCAGGCCGACAGCGCGCGGGCGCGGCCGACGATCTCGGGGGTGGCCTCGGCGGACATGAAGATGAAGCGTGCGCCGGGGATGACGGTCTTGAACGACTGCATGGCATCGAAACCGGTGCCATCGTTCAGCCAGATATCGAGCAGCACGATATCGGGGCGCAACCCCTGCTGCAGGCTTGTCAGGGCTTCGCGGGCACTGCCGGCGGCATGGACTGCCACATCCGGCATGACTTCGGCGAGGAAAGCCGTAGTGCCTGACAAAGCCATAGGATGATCATCGACCACCAACAACGTCGGTGCAGCGTTCGACATGCGAATTCCCGTTCAAATTCCCGTTTCGTCCTTGTTGTCACCAGCTCTTGGCGAGCACTGTGTCATGCACAGGGTTGGCGCGTGGACGTAGCGCCCACTCTAGCAGAGGGGGCGAAGCGTCACAATCCATCAATCGGGGGTATACGGGCATGCCGTCACATGTTAGACACATCGCGCCCTGTCCGAATCTCGTGAATTAAGCACGTAATGCGTTGGCTTTACCAGAGTTTAGCGCCTTGCCTTGGTAGAATTGCGCGATGAAAAAAATTGTCATCTTGATTTCCGGGCGAGGCTCCAATATGGAAGCCATCGTCCGTGCCTGCGCGGGTGGCGGCTGGCCCGCCCGGGTGGCGGCAGTACTGTCGAACCGGCCGGACGCCGCCGGGCTGCAATTCGCGCAGCAGCATGGCATCGAAACCGGCGTGGTCGACCATCGCCAGCACCCTGACCGTGCCGCTTTTGATGCGGCTTTGGCCGAGGCCATCGATGCCCACGCGCCCGACCTGGTGGTATTGGCCGGTTTCATGCGTATACTCACGCCCGGCTTCGTCGACCGCTATGCGGGCCGGCTGCTGAATATCCATCCGTCGCTGCTGCCATGCTTCCCGGGCCTGAACACCCACAAGCAGGCGCTGGACGCCGGCGTCAAACTGCATGGCGCCACCGTGCACTTTGTCACCCCAGAACTCGACCATGGCCCGATCGTGATCCAGGCTGCACTTGATGTGCAACCCGCGGACACGCCCGAGAGCCTGGCCGCGCGCCTGCTCGAATGCGAGCACGTGATCTACCCCCGCGCCGTGCAATGGTTCGTCGAGGACCGCCTGCAACTGCAGGACGGCGTAGTCAACGTTATCAACCCGGCCGAATCGCAATTGCTGATGGCCATCTCCGCCGATACCCCGGCGGGAGGAGTCAAGGCATGAGTCGCACCCAGGCAGGAACCCGATCCCCGCGCAGCGAAGGACATGCCCCCGCGCGCAGCAAGGGCAAGGGCAGCCCCATCCGCAAGTCGCCCAATGCCAACGGTGCCCCGGTCCGCTCGCATGGCGGCCTGCATGCCACCCATATCCAGCATATCGACCGCCTGCTGGGCAAGGTGATGCTGTTTGCGCGCCCGGCCGATGCCGTGGTGAGCTATTACTTCCGCGAGAACAGCAAGCTTGGCCACCGCGAGCGCGGCATCATCGCCGAGGCCATCTACGCGGTGCTGCGCCGGCGCGTCGAGTTTGCCCAGTTTGCCGAAAGCGGCACGGGCGCGACCTCGCGCCGGCTGGCGCTGCTGGGCCTGGCCGCGACCCTGGGCCGCGACACGCTGACGCCGTTCCTGCATCCCGAAGAAGCCGAGTGGCTGGACCGCCTGACCACGATCGAGCGCTCCAGCCTGGCGCCGCGCGTGCGCGCCAACCTGCCCGAGTGGCTGTACGACGAACTGGTGCGCGGCCACGGCGAGGCCTTCGCCGCGGCCCTGGGCGACGCGCTGCTGCGCCCGGCGCCGCTGGACCTGCGCGTCAACCTGGCCAAGACCAGCCGCGAGGCCGCGCTGGCCGAGCTGCACGCCGCCGGCCTGGGCGCCGAGCCCACGCCGATGGCGCCGGCCGGCATCCGCATGGCCGGCAAGCCGGCACTGAACCAGTTGCCGATCTTCGTCAACGGCCTGGTCGAGGTGCAGGACGAGGGCAGCCAGCTGCTGTGCAACCTGGTCGCACCCAAGCGCGGCGAGATGGTTGTCGACTTCTGTGCCGGCGCGGGCGGCAAGACCCTGGCGCTGGGCGCGGCGATGCGCTCGACCGGCCGGCTCTATGCCTTTGACGTATCGGAAAAGCGCCTGGCCAACCTGAAGCCGCGGCTGGCGCGCAGCGGGCTGTCCAACGTCCATCCGGTGCTGATCGACTCCGAGCGCGACGCCAAGATCAAGCGCCTGGCCGGCAAGGCCGACCGCGTGCTGGTCGACGCGCCCTGCAGCGGCCTGGGCACGTTGCGCCGCAACCCCGACCTGAAATGGCGGCAATCGCCGGAGTCGGTGCTGGAACTGACTGCCAAGCAGAGCGCGATCCTGGACTCGGCCGCGCGGCTGGTGAAGGGCGGCGGCCGCGTGGTCTACGCGACCTGCAGCGTGCTGGAAGCCGAAAACGAGCAGATCGTGCGCGACTTCCTGGCTGCGCACCCCAACTTCCGCCTGGTGCCGGCCGCCGAAGTGCTGGCCGAGCAGAAGATCGAAGTGACCGGGCTGCCGGACAACGGCATGTTTGCCCTGTATCCGCACCTGCACCAGACCGACGGGTTCTTTGCCGCGGTGCTGGAACGCACCAGCTGAACGCCGGTGCCTGCCGGGCCGCCCGCCGATCGCGGGGGCGGCCGCGCCAACCCTGAGTTTCCTCGATGAACGGTGAGACCCTGTCCGACCTGGGTGGCCTGAAAGACCTGAAGGCCTCCCCTTCCATGTTCGGCAAGATGCTGGACGACCTGATCCGCGACGCAGGCGGGCCGGGCTTCTTCTGGCAGTTGCTGGTGCTGGCCGGCTGCCTGCTGGTGGCATGGCCGCTGGCGCGCTTCGTGGTGCGGCGCCTGGAAGCGCGCTACCAAGGCTCAAGCTTTTCCGTGCGCTTTGCCGCCGCCAGCCTCGAGCGCGCCATGTTCCCGCTGGCCGGCTGGGTGCTGGTGCTGATGGCCCGCTTTGCGCTGGAGCCGCTGATCCCGATCAGCGTGCTGCGCCTGGCGCTGGTGCCGCTGTTCGGCATCACCTTCCTGAATTTCACCTTCTATGTGCTGCGCCGGGTGATGTCGGGCAGCGGCCAGCTGCATGGCATGCTGCTGCTGGTGGAGAAGGTGCTGACCACGCTGGTGTGGGCCGGCATGGCGTTGTACGTGCTGGGCGTGCTGGCGGACGTGGTGGCGTGGATGCAGGGCGTGCGCTTCGCGATCGGCGGCAAGCAGAAGATCAGCCTGGCCGAGACCCTGATGGCAGTGGTCTGGATCCTGCTGACGGTGCTGGTGGCGCTGTGGTTCGGTTCCTGGCTGGAAGAGCGGCTGATGCGCTCGGCCAACCTCGACGGCAACCTGAAGGTGGTGCTGACGCGCATCTCCAAGGCCTTGCTGCTGCTGGTGTCGCTGCTGCTGAGCCTGTCGCTGGTGGGGATCGACCTGACCGTGCTGTCGGTGTTCGGCGGCGCGCTGGGCGTGGGCCTGGGGCTGGGTTTGCAGAAGATCGCCAGCAACTACATCTCCGGCTTCATCATCCTGCTGGACCGCTCGGTCAAGCTGGGCGACCAGATCACGGTGGACAAGTACACCGGCATCGTGTCGCAGATCCGCACCCGCTATACGGTGGTGCGCAACGGCGATGGCGAAACCCTGGTGCCGAACGAGCAACTGGTGGCGCAGCCGGTGCAGAACCATTCGTTTTCCAATACCAATGTGCGCGTGGCTACCCGGGTGCAGGCAGACTACAACGCCGATCCGGAAACGGTGATCACGCTGCTGACCGCATGCGTGCGCGACCTGCCGCGCGTGCTGCCCGACCCGGAGCCCGCCGCTTTCCTGGTGCTGTTTGCCGACAGCGGCATCGAGTACGAGGTTGCGGTCTTCGTGGCCGATCCGCAGAACGGCAAGCTGGGCGTGCAGTCGGCGATGAACCGCGCGATCTGGCGCACGCTGCGCGAGCATGGGATTTCCATCCCCTATCCGCAGCGTGAACTTCGCGTGCTGGGCGAGGCACCCTTGCCCGGCAACGATCTGCCCCCATCTAAGGCGGTAGCGGATGCAGCGAATGCGGCGAGTGCCGCATAGACCGCAAGATGGGCGCAGCATGCGCCACTCACGGAACGAAAACTGTGGCGCCCCGTCCAAATCCGGGAAATAGCGTATGCTTGCGCGTCGCGCGATCCGGTAGAATGCCGGGTTGTCGCGGGTTGCAGCCTCAGGTTGCAGCGCACGCTCCCACATCAGACAGCCGCCAGATTGCAGCGGCTCGTACCTTGTCCCGCCAGCGCAGGGCCATCCCGGCGCCGGCGCGAGACTCGTGTGCCTGGGAGCCCGGAATGACTTCGGGTCCCGTGGCAGGCGCCAGAAAGCTATCGCAATCACTTGGATTCGCAGCCTTTTTTCTGCGCGTTGCGTGCACCGGCCCCGCCGGGCTGCACGGGAAAGTCCCTGTTTAACCGACGGAGAACAGTTTGTTCGACACTATTCTTGACTGGGCCGCCAACGGCCTTGCCAACTGGACCTGGTGGGAGATCGTCATCTACACGCTCGTGATGACGCATATCACGATCGCCAGTGTCACCATCTTCCTGCACCGCTGCATGGCGCACCGGTCGCTGGATCTGCACCCGATCGCCCAGCATTTCTTCCGCTTCTGGCTCTGGCTGACCACGGGCATGGTCACGCGCGAGTGGACCGCCATCCACCGCAAGCACCACGCCAAGTGCGAAACCGAAGAAGATCCGCACAGCCCGCAGACCCGCGGCATCCGCAAGGTGCTGCTGGAGGGAGCGGAGCTGTATCGTGCCGAATCCAAGAACAAGGAAACCATCGCCAAGTTTGGCCATGGCTGCCCCAATGACTGGGTCGAGCGCAATGTGTACTCGCGCTTCGGCTGGCAGGGTGTCGGCCTGATGCTGATCATCGACCTGGCGCTGTTCGGCGTGATCGGCATGACCGTTTGGGCCGTGCAGATGCTGTGGATCCCGATCCATGCCGCCGGCATCATCAATGGCCTGGGCCACTGGTGGGGCTATCGCAACTACGATTGCGAGGACGCCTCGACCAACGTGTCGCCGTGGGGCCTGATCATTGGCGGCGAAGAGCTGCACAACAACCACCACACCTACCCGACCTCGGCCAAGTTCTCGATCAAGTGGTATGAGTTCGATGTGGGCTGGGGCTATATCCGCGCGATGCAGGCAGTCGGCCTGGCCAAGGTCAAGAAGACCCCGCCCAAGGCGCGCCTGGTGGAGGCCCGCCCGGTTGACCACAACACGCTGGAAGCGATCATCGCCAACCGCTATGACGTGATGGCGCGCTACGCCAAGGCCGTCAAGGGCGCGTTCCGCCAGGAACTGGAAAAGCTCAAGGAAGGCCGCGTGGCCGAGTACCGCAGCTTCAAGCCCGCCAGCAAGTGGTTCCACCGCGAGGAAACCAAGCTGGCCGCGCCGCAGCGCGAACAGCTGGCCAGCATCGTCGAACAGAACAAGGCGCTGCAGACCTTCGTCGAAATGCGCCGTGAACTGGCCGCCATCTGGGGCCGTTCCAACCTGACGCGCGAGCAGCTGCTGCAGCAGCTGCAGGCCTGGTGCCATCGTGCCGAGGCCAGTGGCATCCAGGCGCTGCAAGATTTCTCGCTGCGCCTGCGCCGCTACGCCTGATACAATCCGGCCGCGCCGTATGGTTTGACAAAGCCCCGCCCATGGCGGGGCTTTTGTTTTAGATAAACTCCCCAATATTCTGGCCGGGCCGCATCCTTGCTGGCGAAGGTCTAGAGGAGTACCGGAGATGACCCCACAATCGATCAAGACCGTCGAGTTCGAAAAGCCGAACCTGGCGGATGCCGAAAACGCCACTGGCAGCAGCTGCGTGGCCCATGCCTGGGCCAAGGTGCCGCCGGTGCTGACGCCCGACGAGCGCCAGTCCCTGAAGATGCGTATTCGCCGCCTGCTCAAGGAGCGCAATGCGGTGCTGGTGGCGCACTATTACGTCGACGCCGACCTGCAGGACCTGGCCGAGGAAACCGGCGGCTGCGTCTCCGACTCCCTGGAAATGGCCCGCTTCGGCCGCGACCACGAGGCCCGGACCCTGGTGGTGGCGGGCGTGCGCTTCATGGGCGAGACCGCCAAGATCCTGAGCCCCGAGAAGACCGTGCTGATGCCGGACCTGGACGCGACCTGCTCGCTCGACCTGGGTTGCCCGGCCGATGAGTTCGCCGCCTTCTGCGATGCGCACCCGGACCGCACCGTGGTGGTCTACGCCAACACCAGCGCCGCCGTGAAGGCGCGCGCGGACTGGATGGTGACCTCCAGCATCGGCCTGAAGATCGTCGAGCACCTGCATGCGCAGGGCAAGAAGATCCTGTGGGCGCCGGACAAGCACCTGGGCAGCTATATCCAGAAGCAGACCGGTGCCGACATGCTGCTGTGGCAGGGCTCGTGCCTGGTGCACGACGAGTTCAAGGGCATCGAGCTGGACCTGCTGCGCCGCGAATTCCCCAACGCCAAGATCCTGGTGCACCCGGAATCGCCGGAAAACGTGGTGGCACAGGCCGACGTGGTCGGCTCGACCTCGCAGCTGATCGAGGCCGCACAGAAGCTGGACGCGACCGAGTTCATCGTCGCCACCGACAACGGCATCCTGCACAAGATGCGCATGGCGGCGCCCGGCAAGCACTTCATTGAAGCGCCCACGGCCGGCAACAGCGCGACCTGCAAGAGCTGCGCGCACTGCCCGTGGATGGCCATGAACGCGCTCACCAACCTGGCCGAGGTGCTGGAAACCGGCCGCAACGAGATCCATGTCGACCCGGTGATCGGGCGCCAGGCGGTGACCTGCATCAACCGCATGCTGGACTTCGCCGCCGCGCAGAAGCGCAATGTGCGTCCGTCGGCAGACCTGGCCAAGGAACAGGCGCTGTTCCAGGGGATTGGCCCGGCATGAGCGTGAATTCGATTTTCGACAGCTACGGCCCGGCGCTGCAGGCAGCGCTGCAAGCCAATGTGCAGGCCGCCATTGACGAGGATGTCGGCAGCGGCGACCTGACCGGCCTGCTGGTGCCTGCGGCCAAGGCGGCACGCGCGCGCGTGATCGTGCGCGAGTCCGCAGTGCTGTGCGGCCAGCCGTGGTTCGATGCCTGCATGCGTGCGGTCGACCCGGCGCTGGAAGTGCACTGGCTGCAGCAGGAAGGTGCCCGCATGGCGCCCGATTCGGTGGTCTGCGAGATCACCGGCCCGGCGCGCTCGCTGCTGACGGCGGAGCGCCCGTCCCTGAATTTCCTGCAACTGCTGTCGGGCGTGGCCACCGCCACGCGCCGCTATGCCGACCTCATCGCCGGCACCCGCGCGCGCGTGCTGGACACGCGCAAGACGTTGCCGGGCCTGCGCCTGGCGCAGAAGTACGCGGTCCGCATCGGCGGCGGCGAGAACCAGCGGCTGGCGCTGTACGACGGCATCCTGATCAAGGAAAACCATATCGCGGCGGCTGGCAGCATCAGCGCGGCCATGCAGGCGGCGCTGGCGCTCGATACCAGGGCGTCGGTGCAGATCGAGGTGGAAACGCTGGCCGAACTGGAAGAAGCGCTTGCGGCCGGTGCGAAGTCGGTGCTGATCGATAACTTCACCGTGCCGATGATGCAGGATGCGGTCAGGATCAACCGGGGCAGGGCGCTGCTGGAGGTGTCGGGCGGCGTCAATGCCGATACTATCCGCACCTTTGCCGAAACCGGCGTGGACCGGATCTCGGTTGGTGCGCTGACCAAGGACGTGCGGGCGACGGACTATTCGCTGCGGATCATCGGCTGACGCTTCGCGCGATACCAGCAAAACGGGGTGGGGGGGGGGGGGGGGGGG